>JAQUZK010000044.1 GCA_028691335.1 Candidatus Izemoplasmatales bacterium | reverse complement strand
GATATTTACTGTGACTAGGAGGTAAAGCAAGCGATGTTTCTTTTAGACTTTTTTACAACAATTGGCATGGATGAACAACCAGTAAATTACCTATTCGGTCCATATCATCTAGTTTATTTTTTAATCAGTTTGATATCATTTATTTTCCTCTATAAATGGATTAGAAAACAAGAAATAAAAAAACAAGATCTATTTATAAATATAGCCCTGATTTTAATATTAGTATTAAAATATGTTGTTGAAATTATTTTTATCTATGAATACTACTTTGTCGAACCTGCTTACTCATCATATCCACATCCATTCTTGGATGTCAATACTTTTATATCATTCCAACTATGTGGAGTAATGAATATCTTTCTTCCTATAACTATTTGGTTTGATATAAAGCCACTAAAGCCTTTCGTTTATTTGACTTCAATTCTTGGAGGACTAGCTGTTGTTTTATATCCTGTAACCGTTCTTTATGG
Organism: Candidatus Izemoplasmatales bacterium; assembly: GCA_028691335.1. Lineage (GTDB taxonomy): Bacteria > Bacillota_I > Bacilli_A > Izemoplasmatales > Hujiaoplasmataceae > UBA2289. The sequence goes on along the minus strand of JAQUZK010000044.1, from coordinate 8,424 downwards.
AGATCCTTTCCAAATTACTCTTCCCATGATAAGAAGCTCAGTCGTTCATTTCTTCTTAGTTTTAATCCCAATAATATTGATAAATAGAGAAGACATAGTTTTAACCAAAAAAGATGGTATAAGCATTACAATTGGCTTGTTATCGGTAGCTACATGGGCAATGTTTGGTAATCTTTTTATAGATACTCAAGCTAATAACATGTATTTAATGAAGAATCCATTCTTTGGTGGCCCAATTGGAGGATTAAATATTTTGCCTGATGGATTTCATGTGATCCTTCTAGCAGTACTAGTAACTCTAGGTTACGTTTTAGTTTATAATATTGCTAAGCAATTTCAAAAAAAATCTGTGTAATTTTTTACACAGATTTTTATTTATATATATTATATAGTTCACTAAAACTCATCGATAGTAATTCTTCAAAGTCTTCAATAGTACTGTAGTTAGGATTATTATTAAAAATCTCAATCACAAGAGATAATTTCAAATCAGATGCTAAATAGTTTTCTAAAACATCATCTAAAGTTTTTGAATCATCAGAAAACTGATTATTATTAGTCGAATCATTTGAATCGAACTCTTCTTCCGTGCCGGCTGATATTTCTGGAATTATAATTAAATCATCACTTTCATAGGATATCTGAATACTTGAAGTATCATATCCCAAAGTATTCACAATCATAGCCTTAACACTTTCTGTTTCTGATGCTTCAATTAGAGATTTTATTTGATTTAAGTACTTATCTTGCGTTGATTCTATCCCATATAATAAGAATAATTGATCATTTACTGTATAGCCTTTATTGATAGAGTAGTTATATATTTTTTCAATAGCTGTTTCTAAATCATCGTAGACTAGATTAATATCATCAATCATAGTTATACCTTCTTGATTATTTGATTCAACTTCGATAATCTTATTGAACTTATTTATAGTTATTGTTATTTGCGGATTAAACTCAATTCTAAGTGTCGCTACAGGATGTAAATTTAAATATGTTATAAAACTTATAACCACCAACAAAACAAATGAGGCTAATCCCCAAATAAAACGACAATTTCTAATAGAATACGTTTGTGGTGAATGGTTTTGATATTCTATTTTATCCATATTATTGTTAATATTTATCTTAGTCTCAGATTTAAGCATTGATTTAAAATTTTTAATATTCATAGTAATCATCCTTTAATCTCTTTTTCATTTTTCTAATTGCTTTAGCATAAATCCAACTTATTGTCCCGATTGGTTTATCTAAAATTTCACCAATCTCACGATGAGTTAAATCTTCAAGAACGTGCAATAAGAAAATATTCTTTTCAATATTGTTTAAAACACTAAGAGCCTTAGTAATCATTTCTTTATACTCAGCTTTAATCTCAACCAAATCATAATACGAAAAGTTTGTGAAGTCTTCAATTTTCAAGACTTTTTTTCTTTTGTTATACTCATTTATAGCGAGGTTTTTACCAATAGTAATCAAATAAGAAAACAAGTTCTTACTCTTGTAATCATCTACTTTTTCAATGAACTTTAAATAAGTATCTTGCACTATATCTTCAGCTAAAGATCGGTCTTTAACTATAGGTACAACAACAAAAAATATCTGACGATAAGTAGAATTATATATTTTTTCAAAAGCAGAATTATCACCTGAACGATAATCTCTTACTAAAGATTCAAGATTGGCCCTCATATTATATTTACCTCTCCTACACGGAGTATTTTATCATAAATATAAGTATCTTGAAAACTCTTCATAGATATAAACAATTGATTATGGCATTTTCTTGGTAAAAAAAGCAAAAACTTAATAGTTTTGCTTTCTAATTTTGCCATCACGCTTATGAATTACTATAGAAGTGTCTTGATTAAGCGCTTTAATAGTTGCCCAAGCAATAGCTTCTTTCTGAGTTTCAAGTACTCTTAATACTTTATCTGATCCTTCACGTTTAACATACCACTTATTATCATCTTTACGGTATAAAACATGATATTTACCTAATTCTTTTTTATCTTCATCTACAGTTTCTTCTATTTCATCATCATCATCATTCAATTCTACATTAATATCTTGATCAACTTCATCTTTAGTTTCTTGATCTAGACTATTCTTATCGATAGTTTCTTCAATTTCAACACTAGATACTACTTCATCATTAAGCTCATCTTCAACTGATACACCTTCTTCTGAAACTATTTCTTCTATTTCTTGGCTCTCATCTTCAAAAGCTACAGCTTCGACACTAGCTTCACTTAAAACTGGAGTAACTACAGTTTCTTCTTGAACTTCATTAAAATCCTCATCATTAATTTCATTTTCATTAAATTTTTCTTCTAATTCAAAATGTTCTTCCTCATGTTTGACTATAACTTCACCCTTACTTTTATTTTTAGGGGCAAAAAAGATAAAATAAACTAAAACTATAACTAGCACTACAACTCCAAAGATAATTAATGTATCCCTATAATCAGCGAAATCAAATAAAAACATTAAAGCCTACCTCCTAGAATAATTTTAGTTGTGTAAAGTCTTCATCTTTATAAAGAGAGATGATGTCTTTCATCGCAAACTTAATCTTACTTTTTTTGCTGGCGAAAACAAAGAATCTCTTTAATTGCTCTAAATTCTGACTTTCCCAACTATATTTAAACCCATAATTATCAAAATAATAATTCTTTAATTCAGGTTTCTCTTTATCTATTATATCATAAAAATTTTTAATTTTAAATGAATCAAAATATAAAGTGAAACTAGGGTAAATAAATTTTACATTTAATGTATCAGCTTTATTAATAATTTTTTCCATATCACTTAAATCATCATTTATTCTAGGGATTAATGGTTTGTAGATTAATCCAACATTAATACCTGAATCGACTAGTTTATGAATCAACTTTGATTTAGCTTCTAAATTTCTATCTTTACTAAAAAAAGATAAACTCATTTCACTGTAAGAACTAATCGGTATAGCGACTAATAAAGGTAATTTACTAGAAAAATCCTTTAATAGTTCTAAATCATTTAAGATGTTTTCAGAAGAACTTTCAATAAATAATCCTAATTCATTTTTACTAAGTTCATCTAAGATGATTTTAATAGAATCTATGCAATCGTAAATATCAGGGTTTTGAAAAAAACCTATAATACCTTTATCCTCTAGATTGGCTACTTCATATTTAAAAATCTCAAATTTTTGTGCACTAAAACCTACTTCTTCATTTTGAAAAATCATCAATTCATCAATTGATGAAGCATAATACTTAAAGCTTGAATCTGAACCATTACAAACATTCGCAAAAAAATCCACGCCAAAGAATTTATTCTTATATTTATTAGGAATTATTACACGATAATTATTCATATAAATCAAATTTTAGAAGCGCCATAATATAACCATCAACGTGATAAATATAATAATTTGCCAATAATTACAGATGGTAAACCTAATTTTAACTTTGCTTTCAGCGGCTTCAAGTCCTTTCATTAATTTTTTTACTGACTTTAAATCACTCTGATAAAATCTAAGCAAATAGAAATGCTTGCTAGTAAAAATGTAATGTGTATTCTTATCTTTGTTAGTTTCCAAATACTTTTCTATACGATTAAAATGTCCTTTATTAGGTGCTAAAAATAGATAAAAAATTTGCTTCTTGAAAAGAAAATATCCAAATAAACCTGAAAAAATAGCTCCCAACCCTATTAAGATATATAAGAAGGTAGGTTTATAATCCAAATCATGATATATAATCAATAAAATTAAAGTTGAAAAAGCAAATAAAATAAAGAACATTTCGTTAAAAATATGATATCTTAAAAAACTATTAACAATAAAATAAAGTAAAGTTGCAGAAATGATTACTTTAAGTATTAAATTAAAATCAAACATATAGCTCACTTCTTTCTAATTATGTTTTACTAAATAAAAGGTGTTACTAACTTCAATAACTCATTAATACTGAGTTCTTCAGTAACTTTTAATACAGGAACACTAACCCCATTAAGCCATTTTAGATGTTGTTTTCTAGAACGGATATATTCAGGATTGGTTTCATAGTTACTGACCCATTCTAAAAAATCTAAGTGCTTTTGATACAAGTCTCCACCAGGGAGAATTCTCTTTCCAAATCTTCTTTTTTCTCTAGTTTCAATTCTTTTAATTCTAGTTTCAATATCTAAATTAATAAAAACGAATAATTTGATCTTATCTTTGATATCATCACCAAATCCAACTAATGATCCAGATATCACGATTTTACTATCTTTATTAAGTTCTTCTAAAATATAATTTCTGGCTTCCAAATCACTTCTTTTTACAGAGAATGGTGGATCAGTGCTCTCCCATAAAGCGTCATCTACATCAATATGATAATATCCGTATTTCTTTTGTATTTCTCTTGCTAATGTAGTTGAACCTGATCCAGAAGAACCAAAAATATTAATTATGTTTTTATTCATAACTCACCTATTTAGCGAACATAATCCTTTCATTGTTAAACATTTTATTTAATATAAAGACAAAACCAGTTAAATACACTAAATTAGCTAATACTGTTATTAATGTAAATAACATGACATTATCAGAAAAAGTCATCACCATTTTCAAACTATCTACACTATTAATTATTGGAATAAGTGCTCTTAAGATATGAGGATCATTATTAGTTCCAAAAGATGAACTGATTGATACTATAATTGTCAAAATATATATTGGAGTAATATAAGTTGACGCTTCTTTTACAGATTTAGCAAAAGCTGAAAGAATTGAAATAATACCAATAATTACAAAAATTGTAGAAAATAATATCAAGAAAATTAATATATAATCATTAAAACCATAAATTGAAAGATTAGCTCCTTGATAATTCATTAATTTAGGTAAAGATAAAATTATACCTAAAAATGAGGAAACTGCTGAAAGTAAGGATAAGACAGATAAACCTAATATCTTACCTAAAGCTAATTCTTTTCTTTTGATAGGAGTAATAAGGATAGTTGATAAAGTGTTTCTTTCTTTTTCTCCCGCAATTGATTCTGGTCCTATACTCATCGCTCCAGAAAACAAAAACATAATTACTAGCATAGGTAAGAGCTGTCCTAATATACTTCCCATTAACTGTGATTCATCAACTGTAGTTCCAGTTTGATTTAAGACATATATTTTCTTATCATCAAATCTTTCTTTAAACAAATCTTCTTGATACTCAATCAAATACTCTATAAATCGATTTGAAACGTTGCTAGAAGCTAAAACATTTGGATTATAATATATTGTAACTTCTTTTGGTTCTCCACTTCCATCATAGTCTTCTATACCCTCTGGAAATACAATAAGAATAGTCCATTCTTCTTCATCAATCATATTTTGATATTCTTCTACTTGTGACTCATTAATTTCAATCACATTGAGATAATTATCATTTTCATATAATTGGTATTTATTCGTAAATCCATCAGTGGGATTTACAATTGCGATGTCAGTCATCTCTTGTTCTTGATTATTCATCATCGCACCCATAAAACTGTAAATAGTATATATTAAAATACCTGGTAATAAAATAACCATGATTACCAATCTTCTATCCTGAATTACTCTATCCCATTCTTTTTTAAAAATCGTTATTATATTCTTCATAGTCTTTACACCTCTTGATTAACCAAGTCAAAGAACGTATCTTCTAAGCTTTGGTCTTTAGTAAGATTTTTAACTGTGTCCGTTAATCTTAGTTTTCCATCTAGAATAATACCAACGCGATCACAGATTTTTTCAACTAATGAGAAAATATGTGTCGACACAATAATTGTTTTTCCAGTTTCTTTTAACTCTAAAAGAAAGTCAGTAACAATTTTCGCTGTTAAAACATCTAAACCATTAGTTGGTTCATCAAAAATAATGATATCAGGATCATGCACAATAGAAATTACGATCTGCACTTTTTGTCTCATACCAGTTGAAAGTTCAGCGATTTTTACTTCTTGAAAATTTGTAATTCCAAATTTATCAAACATTTCTATTTTTCTCTTATTAGCCACATCTAAAGGAATATCATGTAGTTTAGCGAAAAAATCAAAAAGATAGTTTGGTGTAAAGAAATCCTCTAACTTCAATTCACTTGTTAAAAATCCTATTTTTCTTCTAACTTGATCCGCTTCTTTTATAACCGAATGATCATTAACAAAAATATCGCCTTTATCTGGTTTAATAAGTGTTGATATACATCTTAAAGTAGTTGTTTTCCCTGCACCATTAGGTCCTAATAACCCATATATTTCACCTGAATAAGCAGTAAAAGACAAGTCATTAACCGCAACTTTCTTCTTGATATCAGTTTTATCTATTTTCATTTGCTTTTTTGATAAAACAAATGTCTTGGATATATTTTCTACTTTTATAGTTTCTTTCATCATCTTCTCCTCGAAATATTAAATATGCTAATATAATCTTACCAAAAAAAAACAAATTTTACAATGAATTATCCAATAAGCAAGTAATATTTATTTTACCTTTAACTGATAATTTATTGGTTATATAGTAATAAAAAAGAAAATCAACTATTTAAAGTTGATTTTTTTATCTATATATAATTCTTTCTTTCTTTAAACTCACTTTTTTTACCACTATTCCAATTCTTAACAGGACGGTAATATCCAGTTATTCTACTATAGACCTCAACTTCTTTTTTACAGATAGGACATATTTCATGTTTTCCATTTAAATAACCATGATCAGGGCATACTGAATAAGTTGGGCTAATCGTATAATAAGGAAGTTTATAATTATCCGATATTGCTTTAACTAATTTTGATGTAACTACCCAATTAGGCATTCTTTCGCCTAAAAATGCATGAAAAACTGTACCGCTAGTATATAGAGTTTGTAACTTATCTTGAATATCTAATGCTTTGAATAAATCATCTGTGTAATCGACAGGTAAATGGGAACTGTTAGTATAATAAGGAGCTTCTCCATTTTTTCCAGCAGTAATGATTTCAGGATATAATTCTTTATCTTTCTTTGCGAATCGATATGTTGTTGATTCAGCGGGAGTAGCTTCTAGATTATATAAATCACTATACATTTCTTGATAATCACTAAGCTTTTCTCTCATAAAGGTTAGCACATCAATTGTAAACTTTTGAGAAACATCTTTAGATAAGTCTTCTTTCAACCATTTAGCATTTAAACACACTTCATTCATTCCAATTACGCCTATTGTCGAGAAATGGTTTCTAAAGGTTCCTAAATATTGTTTTGTATAAGGATAAAGGCCATTTTCTAAAAATTTATTAACAACAGTCCTTTTAGTTTTTAATGATTTAGCAGCTTTATCCATAACATAAGTCAGCCTTGAATAAAAATCTTCTAAGTTATCTGCTAAATAAGCAATTCTAGGTAGGTTAATTGTTACTACCCCAATAGATCCAGTGCTTTCACCACTACCAAAATATCCACCACTTTTTTTCCTTAACTCACGTAAATCTAACCGAAGTCTACAACACATACTTCTTACATCGGAAGGAGCCATGTCACTATTTACATAATTTGAAAAATATGGAGTACCATACTTAGCTGTCATTTCAAATAACAATTTATTATTTTCTGTTTCTGACCAATCAAAGTCTTTAGTTATTGAATAAGTAGGTATTGGGTACTGAAAACCCCTTCCATTAGCGTCCCCCTCAATCATTATTTCTAAAAACGCTTTATTGATTATATCCATTTCTTCTTGTAAATCACCATAATTAAAGTCTTGATACTTACCCCCAACTATGGCTGGTTGATTTTTTAAATCTTCCGGACATACCCAATCTATTGTAATATTAGTAAAAGGAGCTTGAGAACCCCATCTGCTTGGAGTATTTACACCGAAGATAAATGATTCTAAACTTTTCTTGACATTACTGTAACTCAAATTATCTGTTCTAACAAAAGGCGCTAAATAAGTATCAAATGAACTAAACGCTTGTGCCCCTGCCCATTCATTTTGCATAATTCCTAAAAAGTTAACCATTTGGTTACATAATGTTTGAAGATGTTTAGCTGGTTTAGAAGTTATCTTTCCTCCCACTCCACCTAAGCCTTCATAAATTAACTGTTTTAAAGACCAACCAGCGCAATACCCCGTCAACATCGATAAATCATGGATATGCATACTTCCATCTTGATGCAACTTAGCAATATCTTCATCATAAACTTCTGAAAGCCAATAGTTTGCTGAAATCGTCCCACTATTAGACAAAATTAAACCACCAACAGAGTATGTGACTGTAGCGTTCTCACTAACTCTCCAGTCTTTTAAGTTTAAATACTCATTAACAGCTTTCTTATAATCAATATATGTAGAGACTGCATCTCTGGCTTTTTCATGCTGCTTTCTATATAATACATAAGATTTAGCTACTTTAGTAAAACCAGATTGAATT
>JAQUZK010000043.1 GCA_028691335.1 Candidatus Izemoplasmatales bacterium | reverse complement strand
CCTGTATAAAATTACTTTTAAAATTAATCAAAACTATAAACAAAATATCGTTAGTTCAAGGATCCTTAAAATTAATGGAGAAGTACCTTTTGCAGAAGCTAGAAACGTAAGTTTTAATTATGATAGCGATTGGCAAAATGTAACCATAGGAGACGGAGAAGAGGCATATTGGTTCTATCTAGAAAAAGGAACCAATGAAATTAGTTTACAAGCTACACTTGGTATTTATAATCATGTTGTTAAAGAAATAGAGTATGCTATTCAAATGTTGAATCAAATCTATAGACAAGTTGTAATGATTGCTGGAACGAATCCTGATCAGTATCAAGATTATATGTTTCATCAAAGAATACCAGAGTTAAGTGACTATATAACTAATTCAATATCTTTTATCGAGAATGCTAAAGCTGAAATGCAAACAATTAATGAAAAAAGTAGTTCTTTGATAGCGACACTTGATCGAGTTCTCTATCAATTAAATAAATTTAAACAATCAGAAAAAAACATCCAAATCGGCCTAAATGAACTAGATGATAATATCTCTGCGTTAGGAACTTGGGTAACCTCAATTTCTGAACAACCTTTAGCCGTAGACTTGCTTTACATCCATGGGGAAGACGTTTCACTTCCTAAAGCAACGACAAACTTTTTCCAAAAACTGTGGCATGAATTAGTAATGCTATTTGGTAGTTATGGGGCTAACACTTCTTTAAAGAGTAATGTTGAAGTAGAAGGACCAACAATCACAGTTTGGATTATGAGTGGTAGAGATCAAAGTCAATTATTAAGACAAATTATTGATGAGCAATTCACAGTGCAAAATAACATAAATGTAGAACTAAAATTAGTAACTACTAGTGCACTTTTACCCGCTACTCTATCAGGTAATGGGCCTGATGTAGCTATTGGAGTGGCTCAAAATATCCCCGTTAACTGGGGGATTAGAAATGCTGTAGTGGATTTAACGAGTTTTCCAGATTTTGAGAACTTCAGTCAAAATTTCCATGAGAGTGCTGTTGTGCCATTCGAGTTTAGAGATAGTGTTTATGCTTTGCCAGATACACATGATTTTCTAATGACTTTTGTCAGAACTGATATCGTTGAAGAACTAGATATTGAAGTTCCAACTAGTTGGGATGAAGTTATCGATCTAGTTCCAAGTCTACAAAGACAGTATTTAGATTATTATCTACCAAATACTAAAGGTAGCTTAAGTACTTTAATGTACGCAATGATAGTTCAAAATGGCGGTTCTTTATATGAGGAAGATGGTAAGAGAACATTACTTTTAGAAGAAAATGCGATGAATGCATTTATTGATTTTACAACATTTTTCTCAGATTTTGGATTTGAAATTTCAGCAAGTTTTGCGAATAGATTTAGAAGTGGTGAAATGCCTTTGGGTGTTTTTAACTACAGTTTATATAATACCTTATCAGTGTTCGCGCCGGAAATTAAAGGTCAATGGGATTTTGCGCCACTACCTGGCTATGATAAAGATGGAGTGATTTATAATCAATCAACTTCAACTGTAACTGGTTCAGTTATTTTAGAACAATCTGAACAAAAAGAAGCGAGTTGGGAATTTTTAAAATGGTGGCTTGGTGAAGAAGCGCAAACAAGTTATGGTCGTGGCATGGAAGCTATTTTAGGATCCGCTGCTAGATATCCAACAGCTAATTTATCAGCTTTTGAAAACTTACCATGGTCAGCGAAAGATTTCCTTATTCTTAGTGAACAAAGAGATAACACTGTTGGAGTTCCAACGGTTCCTGGAGATTATATAATCGGTCGTTATATTGATAATGCCTTTAGAGCAACTATAAATGATAGAACTAATCCTCGTGATAATCTTTATGAATATGTAACAAAGATTGACAGAGAATTAGAAAGAAAACGTGAAGAGTTTGGACTGGATTAGGAGTATAGGATGAAAGTTAAGAATTTACAAACAGAAAAACAATTTGTAAAACCTTCTTTAAAAAAGCAAATCAAAAAGAATAAAGTATATTATTCTATGATTGCTCCTTTTATGCTTGTTTTTACTGTTTTTACAATACTACCTGTACTAATGAGTTTTCTATTAAGTTTTACTTCATTTGATATGTTGCAATTACCTAAATTTATAGGTTTATCAAACTATATCAACTTATTTTTAAATGATGATGTGTTCTTGATAGCTTTGAAAAACACACTGATTTTAGCTTTTATTACTGGGCCAGTTTCATATTTGATGGCGTTTGTATTTGCTTGGTTAATTAATGAGCTTCCACCTAAAGTGAGATGGTTCATGGTTTTGATATTCTATGCGCCTTCAATTAGTGGTTCAGCTTATTTATTATGGTTATTGATTTTTTCTTCAGATATGTATGGTATTTTAAATGCCTACTTAATCGATTTAAATTTAATTAATACACCGATACTATGGCTTGAAACACCTAAGTACGCTTTGTTTATTTTAATTATTGTGCAATTATGGTTAAGTCTAGGGGTTTCTTTCTTGGCTTTTATAGCCGGACTTCAAACTGTTGATAGAACGCTTTATGAGGCGGCAGCAGTTGACGGAATAAGAAATCGCTGGCAAGAATTGTGGTATATTACATTACCACAAATGAAATCGCAATTAATGTTTGGTGCAGTTATGCAGATTACCAATGCTTTGGGTATAGGAATGGTTTCGGTGTCGCTACTGGGCTTCCCTTCTGTGGAATACAGTGGGCACACCATAGTTACTCATTTATTAGATTTCGGGTCAGCAAACTCTACACGTCTTGAGATGGGTTATGCATCCGCTATCGCAACTATTTTGTTTGTGCTTATGTTAGGGTCTAACCTCATTGTTCAAAGAATAATTAAGAGGGTAGGTACATAAAATGGAAAAAACAAAAAAAACCCATGAAGAAAAAACATTACTTATCGATGCTTTGAAACAAGATGAAATTAATTGGATACGTCAAAAGAAAACGAAAATGAAAAAATATCGTAAAGTTAGATTAAGCCGTTCTGTTGGTGGAGATATAGCTTTACTAGTTGTATTATTTTTATTTGGTCTATTTAGTGCTTACCCATTAATATTTACAATTACAAATTCACTTAAAGGTCTTGATGAAATATTTGTATTTCCACCAAGACTGTTTCCTAGAAATATAACATTTGAGAATTTTGTTGATTTATTTAATTTGATTGGAAATACTCAAGTTCCAATCAGTAGATACTTTGTCAACACTTTGACAATTACTTTATTTGGGACAGTAGGACATGTATTTTTAGCATCTTTATGTGCTTATCCGCTTGCTAAACATTCATTCCCTGGAAGACATTTGATCAATCAATTGATTGTTTACTCGTTAATGTTTTCAACTGTAGTTACCCAAATACCAACTTACATGATTGTTAGTTGGTTAGGGCTTATCGATACTCATATGGCTATTATCATTCCTGCTTGGGGATTCACATTAGGCTTGTTTTTAATGAGACAATTCATGGTTACTATACCTGATGAGTTACTTGAAGCTGCTAAGATTGACGGAGCTAATGAATATCAAACTTTCTTCCATGTGGTAATGCCTTTAGTGAAACCTGCTTGGTTGACTTTAATCATCTTATTGTTCCAACAGTTATGGGGTATTGATGGAGGAAACTATATTTTTACAGAAAACTTGAAGCCTTTATCATATGCTTTGAGTCAAATTGTGGCAGGTGGTGTCGCAAGAACGGGTACAGCTGCTGCAGTTACAGTTATTATGCTAATAGTACCAATCACGGTCTTTATTATCAATCAATCGAAGATGCTAGATACAATGGCACATTCGGGATTGAAATAGTTGGGAGGTATATTTCTTGAAAAAAATAATGTTTTTAATAGTACTAACACTTATCACTCTCAATCTTACGATTTTATCAGTGTCCGCTGAAAGCTATAATTATAGCCCACTGGGTGAAGTTATTTATTCAGCTGAAGCAGTCAGCGTTACACATATTGTCGACTCATCAAATTTAAAAGATGAATTAAACCAAGATGTTTCTATATCCTTTGGGGAACTTGTGGATGTTTTCGCTTATGATAATAAAATCTATTTAGTTGATAAGTCTAACAACCAAGTTCATATATTGAACGAAGAATATGAATATTTAACTTCTTTTGGAACAGGCGTTTTATTAAACCCTAGTGGTATTTTTGTAACTGAAGATTATATTTATGTAGCTGATACAGGTAATTTTAGAATAGCACTATTTGATCATACTTTTAATCTATCTTCAGAGATTTTAGCTCCTAGTGATCCTACTTTTAAACAAAGTCCAGATGATGAAAATGGTTATGATTTTAAACCTTTGCAACTAACGGTAAATCGTACGGGAAGAATCTATGTCGTAGCCGATCAAGTTTTTGAAGGGATTTTAGATTTTAATCCAGATGGTACAATTTCAAGATATGTTGGAGCCAACTCGATAACATTATCATTGTGGGATGCTTTTTGGTTAAAACTTACGTCTGAAGAACAAAGAGCACAACAAGGATATCGTTTAGCGACTACTTTTAAAAACTTAATGGTAGATGAAGATGGTTATCTTTATACTGTTTCTGATGTTACAGAAGGAGAAAAAGTAATTAAAAAATTAAATTATAAAGGTGTAGACGTACTTTCTAGAAATGGTTATATACCTCAAGTCGGAGATTTAGTAACTGTTCCTCCTACTGTAAATTTACCTGATGGACCATCAGTATTTACCGATATTGATGTCAATGAATTTGGGAATTACATGGTTTTGGATAGTACAAGAGGAAGAATTTTTACTTACGATTTTGAAGGTAACTTATTGTACATTTTTGGAGAATTAGGAAACTTAACTGATAGTTCTAATAATCTAAGAGATAAGTTTATTCGACCTACAGCTATAAAGTATTTCAATGATAAAATTTTAGTTGTTGATTCAATGAATAAAAATCTAATCATATTTGAATATACTGAGTTTGGACGTTTAGTGAACCAAGCAACAGAGTATTATTTTGAAGGAGATTATGATTTAGCCAAAGATACTTGGGAGGAAGTGTTAGTTTTAAACACTAATTACTATTTAGCTTATAAAGGAATTGCTAAAGCAGAACTAAGAGAAGGCAATTATGAAAAAGCGATGGAGTACTCCAAGTTAGGTTTTGATGACGATACTTTTTCAAGTGCATATCAACCATATAGATATGAAAAAATCGCAGCGATTTTCCCTTATATATTAGTGGTTGTGTTTGCAGTATTGATTTATGGATTTATAAAAAATGCAAAGAATGCAATTAACAAGGCAAAGGAGGAAGATGAAATTGGTTAATATAATGTCAAAATTTAAGTCTTTCTTCAGACGTGATAATTTAAAATCAAAATCAAAAATGATTATAGAAGACTGTATCAAAATGCCGGTAAGATTAATGGTTTATCCAATCAGAGGCTATGAAGAATTTAAATATGAAAATAAATCAAAGAATTATGTCTCTATATTTTATTTGATTATGATGATAATCGCACAAGTTATTGCTTTTAACGGTGATGGATTTTTAGTAAATAAAAATAATCCAAATGACTTTAACTTACTTATGACAATTGCTTTAATTATATTCCCCGTTGCTATCTTTGTGTTCGCTAACTGGGCTACTACCGCCTTGATGGACGGTAAAGGCAATATGTCTCAAATATTTAGAGTTATAACTTATTCATTCTTTCCATATGTGTGGTTAAGCTTATTGGCTTCGATTATAAGTAACTATATTACTGCTGATGAAGTAGTCTTCTTTACCGCATTACACACATTAGGAATCGGTTTATTAGCTTACATGTTGTTTTTTGGGATGTTAGGTATTCATGAGTATGGCTTGTTTAAAACTATCTTAATGTTCTTGTTTACAATTGTAGCTATTGCTGTAATATTATTTATAATTTTATTGTTCTTTTCATTAATACAACAGGTTTATGCTTTTGTTAAGTCACTATATGATGAGTTTGTTATGAGGTTTTTAGTATGGACAAGATAGACAATAACGAACAAGTTATATACTCAGCTTTACCGCTGAAGAAGAAGATAGCAATCAATCTAAAAACCTGGATTAATGAAAAAATACTTGGATTTAAATTTCCTTGGAAAAAGTTGATTATTCTATTGGTTATCGCCTTAATTGGCGTAGGACTATATATTGTAGTTAAAATCAATGAATTACCAGCTATTGAAAGAACTCCATATGATAAAACAGATTTTATGGAGGTTGAACAATTAAAAAATCAATATGATGATGAAATTGTATTAGAAAACGATAATCTAAAATTTGTTTTAGATACAGATACAACCTTGTTTACATTACAAGATAAAAGAACTGGAGAAGTATTTACTTCAAATCCTGATACTAGAAGCGCTAGATTTTTAGACCCTTTAAAAATATATTATGCTGGGAATTTGGGAAGTGTCAGTCAAATGAGTGTATATTCTCAAGCGATTGATTATGAAGATTTCTTAGTTAGAGTAGAAGATGATTATATTGAAGTATTATATTTAGTCGGCGGGAAAAAAGGAGTAGACGAAAATGATTTTCCACTGATAATAACCGACGAAAGAATGCAATCTTTAATACTTTCAAAATTAGAAGAAGGTTCTATTTCTTATCGCCGTATCACCGAACAAGCTTATGTTTACGGTGAAGTAGATGGAGTTGCTATCTGGAAGTTAAAGAGTGGTATTCAAACTTCAATTTTAGAGAAATTGTATGATATTTTCTATACTGAATCAGGATATACACAAGAAGAGTTAATTTATGATCAGGAATCAAACGGAATAAAGATAGAAGATAAATATCCGTATTTTGAAATAGCTATAAGATACAGTCTTGATCAAAATTCTTTAGAAGCCACTTTAGTGAATGAATCTTTAGTAGAAAAAGAAAAATATCCTTTAGTTTACATCGATGTACTTCCTTATTTTGGAGCTGGTACCACCGAAGAAGATGGATATTTATTGATACCAGATGGTAGTGGCGGAATTATTGAGTTCAACCAAGAAAGAGCTTTTACTCTACCTTATAATAAAAGAGTTTACGGCAATGATTTAGCTTCATTTAAACTCATTAAAACTGAGGATTTAAGCAAAATCAGTCTACCTGTTTTTGGGATAAAGAGTAACAACAAAGCAATGATAGCTATTGCGAAAGAAACACCTGAAATGACGAATTTATATGCTAACTCAAGCACACAAGACAATCCTTACAACCAAGCTTTCTATCGATATAATATTAGAGAGGGAGAAATTTATGAGTTTGCATCAATAAATTCAAGTGTTCAAATTAATGAATGGACTTATTATTACAATAACAAGGATTTCTCTATCAAATATATAGTTCTTGATGAAGTTGACGCTACTTATAGTGATATGGCAAAAGAGTACCAAAATTATTTGATTGAAAACGATTTAGTTAAAAGAAATGATTTTACAACACAACCTGTTTTAGATTTAACTTTACTTGGTGGATATATGATTGACGAGAACTTCATTGGTATTCCATATTCAACTGTAAAATCTTTGACAAGTGCTAAAGAAGCTAAAGAAATAATCAATGTTTTAAATGAAGCGAAAATAAATGATATTAATATTTTTTATCAAGGATTCTCTAATGAAGGATTAAAACCTTCATACATGGGCAAAATTGATTATGATAGAAATACTGGTAGTTCGCGAGATTTTAAAGATTTAATAGCTTACTCAAAGGAATTTGGCATAGACCTATTTTTAGAGACTTATGTCAATACTGCATATACTAAGCAAGGAATCAATACCAAAACAATGGCTATTAGAGATGTTTTTGGAGAAGTAGTATATCATTATGATTTTAATCCGGCCACTTTATTTATTGACCAAACAACAAGAGAAAGATATATATTAAGCCCTGATACATATGATGATACTTTCCACGCTCTAACTAAAGCATATGAAAAGATCGGTAGTGACAATATATCTTATACTGATTTTGGTAGAGATGTATATGGTAGTTATAAGAAAGACAATACAATCTATCGTTATCAGACTATTGAAGCTTTCATGGAAATTTTAAATACAAATAGTTTTAATAAACAAGTTTTTAGAAATCCTAATCTATATGCTATAGGTTACGCTGATAGTGTAACTGATGTGGATTTAGAAGCTTCTAATTATCAAATTATTACTTATAGTGTTCCGTTCTATCAATTAGTTTTTAGTGGACTAATAGATTATTCTGGAAAATCATTTAATACTGATGATCAATATTCATATGATTATCATGTTATGAAGGCTATAGAGACTGGATCTAATATTTCTATGACTTGGACTTATGAAAGCACAGTAGATTTGTTAGAGACTGAATATTCAAAGTATTACTCAACTTTCTATGAGTATTGGCTCGAAACTTTAAAAGCGACTTATAAAGAATTAAGTGATTTAGATATCTATTCTCAAACTATAGTAGACCATTCCATTCTCACTAGTGATGGTTTAGTAACGATGTCAACTTATGCTAATGGTAAGAAAATAGTTTTCAATTATCGAGACTTTTCATACACCACAGATTCTTATACTGTTGCGGCTAATGATTACTATATTGTAGAGGAGGGTGTATGATGAAGAAAAAAATTATGCTCTCTGAAATAGAGATAACTAATAAAATAGAACATATTGAAACAAAAAAGAAGAATTTAGAAAAAAAATTAGATAAACTCAATGATCTTTATATTGAGTTATCACAAAAGAAGAATTTTAGACGATCTGTAGCGATTAATAAAAAGCGTGGAAGATTGATATCGAAAATTCAGCACTGCAAAAATGATTTAGAGTATTTGAGAAATAATGAAGTTGAAAAAATCAATATATTTAAAAAAATTAATAATAACCTCAAGAGAATGCCATATCGTAAACAAAAACAAATCTTTGGAGTGTTATTTGTTATTCCATGGTTTATAGGCTTTGCTGTATTTTTCGCT
>JAQUZK010000042.1 GCA_028691335.1 Candidatus Izemoplasmatales bacterium | reverse complement strand
CTATACCGGTACTTTTAAAACCATGTTACCAAAAGCTAAGTCCCAAAATTATGAAGGTATAGAGTTGATTAGACCAATGTATCTAATAAAAGAAAAGGATGTACAAAGATTCGTTAATTATCACGGATTTAAGATAAATCCAAAGGGATGTCTTTTTCAAGAAAGAAGCGTTGATTCTAAAAGGCAAGAAATGAAAGAATTAATAAGTAGCTTAAGAAAAGTCTATAAAAACATCGATATTAATATATTTAGATCAGCAGAAAACATAAATTTGTCGAGCGTTTTAGGATATTATGAAGATGATTCGGAAAGAGTTAGTTTTCTAGATAAATATTAAAAAACAATGCATTTTATCTGCATTGTTTTTTTATAGTTTCACATGAAACATCATTTACCTAAACAAAACTTTGAGAATAAAGTTGAGATAAGATCGTCACTTGAATTTTCGCCGGTAATCTCTCCCAAATATGTCCACGCATTTCTTAAATCAATTTCTACCATATCAATAGGGATTAGATCATATGCAGAATCTAAAGCTTGAGATAAAGCTTTTTTTGTTTCTTCCAGCTTACCAATATGTCTAGTGTTTGACAAAATAGTGAAATCATCATTAAGAAGTTTTTCGTCAATAAACAATCTTTTAACTTCATCAGATAACTTATCTAAGCCAATATTGTTTTTAACTGAAATGTTTATAATATGCTCATTTTCTAAACTTATTTTTGAACCCAAATCAATCTTATTGCCAATAATAATTCTAGGCTTCTGACTAGTTATTGAAAGCAGTTCTTTATCGGTATCGGTTAAACTCTCTGATTGGTCTAAAACCAAAAGAATTAAATCAGCTTCTTCAATCGCTTTTTTGCTTTTGTTTATCCCGATTTTTTCAACTATATCTTCAGTAGAACGAATACCTGCTGTATCAATAAGTTTTAAAATCACACCATCCAAGTTTAATTCTGCTTCGATAAGGTCTCTTGTTGTACCAGATATTTCTGTAACTATCGCTTTATCTTCCTTTAATAGAGAGTTTAATAAACTTGACTTACCTACATTCGGTTTTCCTACGATAACGGTTTTTATACCATCTCGGATTATTTGTCCAGTTTGAGATTCTCTTAGTATCGTCTCGATTTTTTCTATTAATATCTTAATGTTAGGGATAATTATATCGTTTGTCATCTCTTCAACATCATCATATTCTGGATAGTCTATATTAACTTCGATATTAGCAATTATATCAAGCACATCATTTTGTAGATTTTCAACTAATTTTAAAACATCTCCACGTAACTGAGAGTTAGCTATTTTCAATTGATTATAGTTTTTTGCGTTAACCATATCCATTATGCTTTCCGCTTCAGTTAAGTCTAATCTACCGTTTAAGTAAGCTCTTTTTGTGAATTCGCCATTCTCAGCTAACCTAGCACCATTAGCTATGATAAGCTTGATTATTTCATTCGCGATTAAATTTCCACCATGGCAAGCAATCTCTATAATATCTTCTTTAGTGAAAGTCTTTGGAGCTCTATAAATATAAACTAGAACTTCATCTATTTGTTCTTCTTCTTTGAAGATATAACCATAATGTATTGTATGTGATTTTTGCTTAGTTAGATCTTTACCCTTGAAAATCTTATTTACTATTTCTATACTTTCTGTCCCTGACACTCTTATTAAGTTTATTGCGCTCACACCATTTGCGGTTGTTTTTGCGACTATTGTATCAAATATCATATTATCACCAATAATATTTTAACATAATTTCGTAAAAATAATGTATAATATAAAAAGGTGATAATATGAAAAGATTTAAAAAACCATTAAAATTCTATGTTATAACGTTTGTAATATTAAGTTTAGGTATTGCAGGATATTCAATATATAAAATTCTTGTTGATAAAACCCCTATAGAAGAAGTTTCAAGTCTTTGGGCTCTTCCTATCATTTTTATTGTTATCTACTATGGAAGTGATGCTTTGTTAGATAAGATGTTCAATAAAAAGAAGGAAGTAAAAGAAGATATTTTTATCAATGAGATTGTTAAAAGAATGCAAGATGCAAACGAATTTTTGGTTGAAGATTATCGTAGACTTCAAAACAACCAAAAGTTCCAAGAAAGTTTAAAAATAGCATATAAGATTTTCTCAGAAGGCGAATCCAAACTATATACAATCGATAAATTATCTAGGAAATTTAAAAAAGATACGATAGAAAGCAAAGCTATTGATTATGTAATAGATTATATAATTGAAACTAAAAAACCCATGGATTAAATGGCGTTTTTAAGGTATAATAGATATGTAAATACTTATTGTAATTGGAGGCTGAAAAAATGAGTTATAAAGCGCTATATAGAACCTATCGACCAAAAGATTTTAACGAAGTTGCTGGGCAAAAGCACATTACACAAACTCTAAAAAACGCACTAGCTAACGATAAAGTAGCGCATGCTTATCTTTTTAGCGGGCCAAGAGGAACTGGAAAAACATCTATTGCTAAAATTTTAGCAAAAGCAGTTAACTGTGTTAATGCACCCACAGAAAACCCTTGTAATGTTTGTGAAAACTGCAAGGGTATACAAGATGGAACCATAAGTGATGTTATAGAAATAGATGCTGCCAGCAACAATGGTGTTGATGAGATAAGAGAGTTAAGAGATAAGGTAAAATATTTACCGGGATATGTTAAGTATAAAGTATATATAATTGATGAAGTTCACATGCTTTCTCAAGGTGCTTTTAACGCTCTATTGAAAACTTTGGAAGAACCACCAGCGCATGTTATTTTTATTCTATGTACAACTGAACTTCAAAAAGTAATCCCTACTATTCAATCAAGATGTCAAAGATTTGATTTTAAAGCAATTAGTGTGTTAGATATAATTCTAAAACTAAAAGAAATCATAGCTTCAGAAAACATTCAAATCGAAGAAGATGCAATTAAACAAATCGCTACATATGCAGAAGGCGGATTGCGTGATGCTATATCTTTATTAGATCAGGTATACGCATATAACCCAGATAGCGTCACTTTAGAAGATGTAAACCATATTTGTGGAGCTGTATCAATGCAAACGCAAATAGATTTAGCAAAAGCACTAATTGATTTTGATTCTACTAAGGCGATAGATTTATTAAATAATCTTTTATCCCAAGGAAAAGAAGTGAAAAAAATAACATTAAACTTAATAGAGTTTTTTAGAGATGTTTTAATGTTTAAAAATATTAAAACTCTTGATGAATCGAGTCTCTTGTATGGTCATAAAGAATTTGAAGAAATCGCAAATGAAATAAGTAATAGAAAAGCATTTTATATAATTGATGTTTTAAATAATGCTTTAAATGAAATTAATTGGTCAAACAACCCTAAAATCCATTTAGAGTTAGCTTTTCTAAAAGTAGCTGACAATGAAGAAAACAGCAATTCTAATGTTTTGGCAGCGATTGATGAAATTGAAATAAGATTATTAGAATTAGAAAATTTTAAAAACTTTGTAGAAGCTGAAGATAAAAAAGAGTCTAAACAAATAATTCAAAATATAATTTCTAAAACAAGCCGAATTGAAGAAACGGATGAAAACATAATTAAGGCTGCGGTAGAAAAGATAAAAGATAGAATTTTTACGACGCCTGAAATTGAAGGCAATGAAGTTAAACCGAACGAAACTAAAGAAAATACAAATATAGAATTAGATGTTTTTGAGGGACAAGAGTCGATAGATTTTAAAGAAGATATTTCAAATCATGAGAAACATGAAATAGAAGAAGCTAAGGGAAAACCTCAACCAAATATAATTGAAAATAACTTTAATCAGCAAGAAGATATATTAGTTAACAATCCAGATACAATAAAAGAAGAGTTATGCAAAGATATCTCAAATACCTACGACATTAATTTTGTAGAAGAAGTATTAAATAACGGTGATAGAAAAGACAAGTTATTTTTACTTGAAAAATGGCAAAATTTTCCTGATATTGAAGGTGAAGAGGATTCTAAATATTTAGCTTCTTTACTAGAGACGGGAACAGTTGTTGCGTCATCTTATGATAAAATTGTCATTACTTTTTCGAGCGCTACTATATGTAATACTTTAATGATACCGACAAACAAAGAAATAGTAATGAAAATCATAAATAAAAAATACAATAGAATAATTAATTATATGGCTTTACCTTCATCAGTGTTTTCTGATATATCAAAAGAGTTTTTACAACGATATAGGAAAGGCGAGAAATATATTAAGCTATCAAAGATAGTCTGCGAAGGCTTGCAAGACGTATCGAAGATTGAAAAAACACATAACTCAGATTCAAATCCTAAAATAGTTCAAGATGCAATTGATTTGTTTGGGGATAAGGTAGTTATTAAAGAATAGGAGGAAAATAATATGTTAAATCCACAAATGTTAAAACAAATTAAACAAATGCAAGAAGATATTAAAAGAATTCAAACTCAAATAAATGAATCAACTTTTTATGGACAAGCTGGCGGATCAGTTGTTAAGGTGTCCGTAAAAGGGACTAAGGAAGTGCTTTCAATAAACATTAAAAAAGAAGAAGTCGATTTTTCAGATATTGAAATGGTTCAAGATTTAATTGTCGCTGCTTTGAATGACGCTTTTAAAAAAGTAGATAAAGAACTTGAAGAATCATTAGGCTCTGTAACTAAAGGCATGAACATGCCGGGGTTATTTTAAATGTCTTTTCCTAAATCACTCGAAAATTTGGTTGAACAGCTAAAAGTTCTTCCTGGCGTAGGAAGAAAAACAGCTGAGAGATATGCCTTGCATATCATCAATAAGCTTGATCAAGAACAGTCGAACCAAATAGCTGATGCCATACAAGTTGCTAAAAACAAAATAAAGCATTGTTCAATATGCGGAAACTTAACTGATGATGACGTTTGTGATATTTGTCAGAGCAATAGTAGAGACGAATCGACAATTTTAGTTGTAGAAAACTCTAAAGATGTTTTTTCAATAGAAAACGCTAATCAATACAAAGGCTTATATCACGTTTTAAATGGTGTCCTTTCGCCTATGGATGGTATGGGTATTGAAGATATTAATTTAGATAGTTTATGGAAACGAATAACTGATGATAAAGTAAGAGAAATAATTATTGCTACTTCATCAACTCCAGAAGGTGAAACAACGGCTCTATATATAAGCAGAGTATTAAAAGATATCGATGTTACAGTAAGTAGAATTGGCTATGGTGTACCAGTAGGTCTTAACCTAGAATATGCCGACGATTTGACTCTATCTAAAGCGATTGAAAACAGAAAAAAGTATTAATGTAAAAAAAACGAAAAAAATATTTTAGAAATCTATTATTATGATATAATAATATGTAATCGGAACACAATGGGGTGATTGATTTGTTGAATTATCTATATCCATTTACCTTAGATATAACTACTACTATCAATGAGTTTTTAGAAAAATATATAACGATTATAACCGATATGTTTGATGGTTTAAGTGTATATTTACAAGCTGGTATTTTAGTTATATTGGCAATATTTGTTATTTATGGATTATTTAAGTTTATCAAAAAATTCTTTGTACTATTTCTTGTTTTAGCTGTTTTGGGAGCTGCTTTTTGGTATATTTATACGAACGGATATCTAGATAGCATATTCCCTAATCAAAATGCTACGATTATAAACTCAATATTTAAGATTTAAAAAGAATACCATATATATGGCGATTCTTTTTCTTTTTTTCTGTGAAGGATTATTTCAAAATAATCCTTCATAACTATCATTACAGGCAATTTTTATATTTGAAAGAGGTGTTTTTACAAATGAATATTAAAAAAATTTCTAAATATTTATTAGTTTTATTTGCTTTGCTATTTATTGGTGGTTGTCAAAATAACTCTAATGAATACACATTACCCGATCTAAGCGGGAAATCAAAAAGTGATATAGTAACTCTACTAGATGAAGCAGAAATGAAATATGAGTTTAGTTATATTCAAGATGAAGATCTAGCAGCTGATACTTTTGTTGAATACGGCAATGATTTAGAAGCGCTAGATATCGTTTCAAAAGATGATTTAATTTCAATAGTCCTTTCAACCCCTAATTTTGTATTACCTGATTTGACTGGAATGAATCAAGGGGAAATTTTACAGTTGTTTATATCAACTGGAGTAAATTTTTCTTTTGAAATGGAAGTCAATAATGATGTAACTGATCAAACGTTTTCTAAATATGGTAATGAATATTCTATCGGAGACCCTATTGCTTCTGGAGCAAATTTAACAATTTATATAGGATTTAATACAACAAAATTACCGGATTTAACTGGAATGTTAGTTGGACAAATTGAAAGAGTTTTAATAGAAGAACAAATCCAATACAGTTTCGAATATGTAATAGATGATAACAATACAGAAGATATGTTTGTAGAATACAAAGATTTTGAAATAGGCGACGACTATAACGATGAAGCAATAGTTATTGTCTTGTATCAAAACACATTTACAAATGCTGATTCTTCCTTAATAATATCTAAATATATTGATGGCGGAGAAGGAACTAGCGATCAAGCTATTGAGATTTATAACCCTACTAATTCGGCAGTTGATTTGAAGGACTATCATATAGCGATATATGAAAATGGTTCATTCGAAGTTACCTATAATATCCCATTAACTGATATAAGTTTAGGAGCTAGCGAAACTTACGTTATCGCAAATAAAGCATCAAGCAACGGCGATTTACTTAGAAAAGCAGATTTAATTTCTGACAACTTAGTTTTTAACGGTAACGATACAATTCAGTTAAGATATAAGAATAACACCTATATTGATACAATTTACCATATCGGAAATAGAGATTTTGTTTTTGATAACGAAATTTTTGTTAGAAAAGCAGAAGTTGTTTCCGGAACTAGAGAATTCGTTTTTAATCAATGGACAGCTTATATTCCTACATATATAGATGTTTTGGGAACTCATCCAATTACAGCCCCAGATAAAATCACATATGATTTTATTAATAGAGATTTTTATGATCCTCTAGGTGGAATGGATTTAGTAACTTTAGTTAAAATTAATGATGGAGATACAGCTTCTTTTAATCCGGGATTTTTAGATAATGAAAGAGTAAGATTCTTAGGCGTCGATACTCCAGAAACTTATCCAGTGCAAGATCCTTGGGGACCTGAAGCTAAGTCCTATACTACTTTAATTCTTAATAGTGCTATTGAAATCTATATTCAAAGCGACCCAATTTTGGGTTATAAAGAAAATTACGGTCGTCATCTTGGTTTAATTTGGGTTAATCTAGGGGAAAATGGTTTAACAATTAATATTCTTAACAGCGATGATGAAGTTATGAGAACCGAACATTTAAACGGTTGGATTTTATTAAACTATCACTTAGTATTAAACGGATATTCATATAACTACTATGGTTCTGAATCAAGACTTATTTTTGATAACAGATACCTTTATAGATGGTTCCAAGATGCACAATTATTCGCACAAGAAAACGGATTAGGAATACACGAATGAGAATCTTTGTAAGAGTTTTATATTCAATGCTTGCGGTAGGTATATTCTTATGGATATGGGTTACTGCTCAAGATGTTATGGAAAAGAAATTTTGGCAACCTTTTTCTGATTCCTTAACAGATGAAAGTTCTGATTTACCAGATTTTTATTATTTTTACACTTCTATACCTAATTATCATAAGTCAGAACCGATAATATCAATCGAGATAGATGGCTATGAAATAAAAGGTTATGAAGTAGCTGTGACAGCTAAGGATGAAGACGATAACTTAGTTATTGAAGAATCAATATATATTATTGTCTATAGCGATAACCAAGATTTATCTCAGGTTAAAGAATTAACTTTATTTGAAACTACTGGAGAAAAATCAGAAGTTATCTGGTTAACTAGATTTAAACATTTGAATCTTATAAACGCTATTAATGAATTAGGAGAAGTATATATACCAAAAGATTTGTTTTTAAGCGGTGAATTTGATAGAATAAAACTGACTAATCATGATGACGAAGTATTAATTGAAAGCGCTTTAAATATTGATGAATCTAGTTTTACTATAAAATCAAGTCTAGAACAGTTCTATCAAGAACATGATAAATTACCAGACGCTGAAGATATCGATGATTTGAGCAGTCAAAGTATTGGGATGCAAATCATTCATGAAGGCGAAGAGTTTAAAGTCGATGGAGATATATTTTTCTACTCTATCGGCGGATACTTAATTGTTTTATTAATCACAACGTATTTGCTTTTTTTCAGAAAAGCTAGATATGAATAAATTTAAAAATAACAAATAGTTGTTTGGGAGGAAATATATAAATGGAATTAAGATTAGAGAATTTAACAAAGGTTTTTACAAATAAAACCGGGCAAGAAACTAGGGCTGTTGATAATCTTGATATTACAATCGAATCAGGAACTTTGGTAGCTTTATTGGGGCCTTCTGGTTGTGGTAAATCTACAACATTATTCATGATTGCCGGATTGGTTAAACCAACTTCAGGAAAAATATTTTTCGGAGAAGATGATGTAACTAAGTTGGCGCCGGAAAAAAGAGGAATCGGATTAGTTTTCCAAAACTATGCATTATATCCTCATATGACAGTATTTAAAAACATTCTTTTCCCACTGGAAAATATGAATGTACCAAGAGATGAAGCTTTTGAAAGAGTAAAAGAAATGGCTAATTTAGTTGGTATTGGGGAATTACTTGATCGTAAACCTTCTCAGTTATCAGGTGGTCAACAACAACGTGTTGCGATTGCTAGAGCTTTAGTTAAGAAACCAAGAGTACTGTTACTTGATGAGCCTTTATCTAATCTAGACGCTAGATTAAGATTGCAAATGCGTGAAGAAATCAAACGTATTCAAAGAGAAACTGGTATTACGACTATTTTCGTAACACATGACCAAGAAGAAGCGATGAGTATTTCTGATAAAATGGTAGTGTTAGATTTTGGTAAGTACCAACAATACGACGCTCCACAAGAAATGTATAATCAACCAGATAATCTTTTCGTTGCTAAATTCTTAGG
>JAQUZK010000041.1 GCA_028691335.1 Candidatus Izemoplasmatales bacterium | reverse complement strand
ACTCCGGGAGTAGATTCTACAACCGGGCCATTAGGACAAGGCATAGCGATGGCTGTTGGTAATGCTTTAGCAGAATCATATTTAGCGGCTTGTTTTAATAAAGATAATATGAAGGTTGTAGATCATTATACATATGTTTTATGTGGTGATGGCGATCTTCAAGAAGGTATCTCGATGGAAGCAATGTCAATTGCAGGAAGATACAGATTAAACAAACTAATAGTCTTGTTTGATTCTAATGATATTCAATTAGATGGGCCTGTTGAACTAGCGGTTAGTGATAACATTAAAAATAAAGTAGAAGCAATGAATTGGGAATATCAAATAGTTGCTGAACCTAATGATTTGGTCGGCCTTGGTAAAGCAATTGAAATTGCTAGAAAAAGCGATAAACCATCTTTTATTGAAGTGAAGAGTATTATCGGTTTTGGTTCAGTTAATCAAGCAACATCTAAAACACATGGTTCTCCTATAGGCTTAGAAGAAACCAATAGAATGAGAAAAGAATTTAACTATAATTATAAAGAGTTCGAAGTACCATCTACAGCTTACGATGATTTTTTTGACACCTTTGGTAAAAGAGGAGTTAAAGCATATCAAGAGTGGCTAGATATTTTAGAACAATATAATAAAAAATTTCCAAATGATTATATAGAATTAGTTAATATTATAAATAATGAAGTAACTATTGATTTTGAAAAAATCATTCCTCAAGTCCTTGAAGCTGATGAAGCAACAAGAGTAACAATAGGTAAATTAATAAATGCACTTTCACCACATTCAAAAGCAATGATTGGTGGTAGTGCAGATTTAACATCTTCAACAAAAGTAAAAGGAATTAATGGTGATTTTGATGTTTTAAATAGAACAGGCAGAAACGTGAATTTCGGTGTTCGCGAACACGCAATGGCTGGTATAATCAATGGAATGGTTCTTCATAATTTAAAAGCATTTAGTGGTGGTTTCTTTATTTTTTCTGATTATATGAAACCAGCAATTAGAATAGCCGCTTTAATGGATATACCTTCAACTTTTATATTTACTCATGACTCAGTAGCAGTGGGAGAAGATGGACCTACTCATGAACCAGTTGAACAGCTTACTATGTTTAGAGCAATGCCAAATATTAATGTTTTTAGACCAGCTAATTCTAATGAAGTTAGACATGCATTTAGATATGCTTTGCAAGCTAAAAATACGCCAAATATTATTGCACTAACAAGACAAAATATTTCTGTTAATTACAAATTAGATTATGATCAATTTTTAAAAGGAGCTTATCCTGTTTATGAATCTAAAGATTTTGAAGCTATTCTTTTAGCTACGGGATCTGAGGTAGAATTAGCAGTGAATACTGCAAAAAAATTAAAAGAACAAAACATCAATATAAGAGTAGTTTCCATGCCTTCAAGAGAGCTTTTCTTAAAGCAATCATCAGAATATCAAAATCAAGTTTTACCTTATGATGTACCAGTACTAGCTGTAGAAATGGGGTCTAGCATTGGTTGGTACCAATTTGCAGATACAGTGTATGGTATAGATGACTTTGGAAGAAGTGGTAAAGGTGAAGAAGTTCAAGAATATTTCGGATTCACAGCTGAAAAGTTAACGGAATTTTATTTGAGTTTAAGAAAAAATTATAATTAATAGGGAGAAAGATATGATTATTGATTCTCATGTACATTTAAATGACGAGGAGTTATTTCCGAGAATAGAAGAAATCATTGAAAAAGCTAAAGCTAACAACGTTAAAGCTTTTATTTGTGTTGGCTATGATAGAGAATCTTCTGAAATGGCTATTGATATAGCAAATATGTATGATGAGGTTTACGCAGCTATAGGAATTCACCCTAGCGAAGCTAAACATTATAAAGAAGATGATATCTTATGGTTAGAAGAAAATCTAAATCATCCAAAAGTTAAAGCGATTGGAGAAATCGGACTAGATTATTATTGGGATAAAACTCATGAAGCCAAACAAAAGCAATTGTTTATTAAACAAATAGAGTTAGCTAATAAGCATAAACTACCAGTAGTAATTCATATGAGAGACGCTATAAATGATACGTATGAAATATTAAAGCAATATAAAAATCAAGATACAACAGGAGTTATGCATTGCTATTCAGGACCTTGGGAATATGTAAAAAGTTTTATAGACTTAAATTTATATATTTCTTTAGCAGGTCCAGTAACCTTTAAAAATGCAAAAACTCCGAAAGAAGTAGCCACAAAAATAGATTTAAAATACCTATTAGTTGAAACTGACGCACCATACTTAGCGCCAGCACCTCATCGTGGTAGAACTAATGAATCAAAAAATTTAAAATATATAGTTAAAGAAATAGCTGATCTTAAAAGAACAACAATAGAAGTAATTGAAGATTATACTTTTAAGAATACTGTAAAACTATTTAATTTAACTGAGTTAAAGGAGAAATAATGGGATTAACAGCTGGAATAGTCGGTTTACCGAATGTTGGTAAATCGACCCTTTTTAATGCAATAACAAAAGCTAAAGTATTAGCTGCCAACTATCCCTTCGCTACCATAGAACCGAATATCGGTGTTGTTGAGGTGCCTGACGAAAGAGTAGACGTTTTAACAAAAATGTATAATCCTAAGAAAACTATTTACACAACATTTGAATTCCGTGATATTGCAGGACTTGTTAAGGGAGCTTCTAAAGGTGAAGGACTTGGGAATCAATTCTTGTCTCATATTAGAACTACTGATGCTATAGTACAAGTCATCAGATGTTTTAACGATGATAATGTAGTTCATGTAGATGGAAGTGTTGATCCTCTAAGGGATATTGAAACAATCATGATAGAATTAATTTTCGCGGATATCGAAGTAATCGAAAAAAGAATGCCAAAAATTAGAAAAAGAGCAGATTTAAGATTGGATAATGAAGCAGTTGAAGAGTATAATTTGTTGGATAGAATTTTGAACTCTTTAAAAGATGAAGTGCCAATAAGGGCTCTTGAACTATCAGAAGATGAACTTAAATTAATAAAGAATTTTTCTTTTTTAACGGCTAAACCAATTCTTTATGTTTGTAACATTTCAGAAGAAGAAATTAATGATTATTCTAGTAATGAATATGTAAAGCAAGTCGAGATTCAAGCGAAAAAAGATAAAGCTCGAGTGGTTGTTATAAGCGCGAAAATCGAACAAGAACTTCAAGAACTTGATAAAGAAGAAAAAGAAATGTTCATGGAAGAATTAGGTATTAACCAATCAGGACTAGATGAGTTAGTAAGCGCAAGTTATGAAGTGTTAGGTTTAAAAACTTTCTTTACTGCAGGAGATAAAGAAGTTCGAGCTTGGACTTTTAAAGATGGTATGAAAGCTCCAGAGTGTGCAGGAATTATTCATAGTGATTTCGAGAAAGGTTTTATTAGAGCTGAGACTATCAGCTATAATGATTTAATTAAAACTGGTTCTGAATCAAAAGCAAAAGAAATGGGGAAGTTTCGTTTAGAGGGAAAAGACTATAAAGCTCAAGATGGAGACATTTTCCACTTTAGATTTAATTTATAGAAGGTAAAAATTATGGAAGAAAAATATAGCGATATTATTAAAAAACAATCCAAGACTTTGATTAATAAATTAAGTGAAAAAGGATATAAAATTAGTTTCGCTGAATCTGTCACTGGAGGGTTGTTGGTCAGTTCTTTGACAAAAGTAAGTGGTGCTTCAAAAGTTTTAGATATGAGCTATGTTGTTTATTCTAATAATGCTAAATTGAATGTTTTAGGAGTTAGTGAACAAACTATTAAAAACCATTCAGTTTATTCTGAAGAAGTAGTTCGTGAGATGTTACTAGGCTTAAAAAATAAAACTTCTGCCGAAGTTTTAATCGCAGTATCAGGAATAGCTGGACCTCTGGTTTTTGACAACCACGAAGTAGGCGAAACCTACATAGGTATTATGGTGGGAAATAACGTTGAGATTAACAAAAAAGTTTTTTCAGGTTCAAGAGAAATTATTCAATATAAAATAACTGAATTTACTTTTTCAAAGATTATAGAAAAATTATAATTTTTTTGGAATTAATCTATATTTAGAAAAGCGATTGTGATACAATCTTAATACTGCATACTTTTGGGGAGGTTTATTTCAAATGGATTTGACGTCTTTATCAAGAAAAAATACTTTATGGGTTTTTGTGATTGTTTATTTATTTGCTTTTTTAGTTGGCTCTTTGGTAATATCTTATGGAGTTAACAATAATTATGATCCAATTATGACTGGGTTGTTATCAACAACAATAATGACTATCATCGTCTTTATATCAAGTGTGATAACTAAAAACGCCTCTATGTATGACCCTTACTGGAGCGTAGTACCAATATTGTTAGCTTTTGAATGGATGCTAATATACAAAAACTTTTCTTTAAATGTCATTCTATTAATGATAGCGATATTATTTTGGGGTATTAGACTAACATATAATTGGTGGAAAAATTGGCAAGGATTTAAGCACCAAGATTGGCGATATACTCACTTAAAAAATCAAGCGCCAAAAATTTATTTGATAACAAATTTTTTTGGAATACACATGATACCTACACTTGTAGTATACATACAGTTAATAAACGCTCATGATATCATGTTGTTTGAAGGTGTTAATCTTATTTTTATAGTCGGGTTTGCCCTTTCAATTGTAGCTCCAATTATTCAATTTGTAGCAGATAAGCAAATGTATGAGTTTAGAATGAATCATACTAAAAATAAATCTTGTATAGATCAAGGTCTTTGGAAATACTCAAGACATCCAAACTATTTGGGAGAACTAACTTTTTGGATTGGTATTTATATTATGTATTTTTCTAACCAAAAAGTGATTAATTTTAATTTAATTTATCCAATACTTATGATTTTACTATTCATGTTTATCTCGATTCCAATGATGGAGAAGAAATTATCAAATAGACCTGGGTATTTAGAATACAAAGAAAAAGTATCGATGATTCTTCCGTTTCGCAAAAAAGCATAATCAAAGATAATATTGACATAAACCTTTGAATAAGATATAATTTTCAAGAGATAATATATATAAAAATATATTTAGGATGGTGTAGAATGAAAAGATTTAAAAAGTTACTAGTATTATTTACATTTGTATTGTTGATTGGAGCTTTAACTGCTTGTAGTTCAATGAATAAAATAGCGAAAAACTTTGAAGATGCTGGATACAACATTTACGAACATAATTACAAAGATGGAGTTCAATTGTTTTCTGATATTGATATTATTGTTTCAGAATTAAATATTACTATTGAATCAACAACCATGACAACAACAACTTATAATGATATTACCACTACAATGACTGGTGAACCTGCGACGACTACCACAGAAAATGTGTTAGCTTCAGTTCTAGGATTTAACACTTATGCTTTTAGTAATGGTGATGATATAGTAGGAATTATCTTAGAGTTCAAAAATGAAGAAAAAATGCAAGAAGTTATTGCCGCAAGTCCTCATTTAGCTGGATTGATTGCTGGTTTAGACGAAAGTGAATATAAAAATGGTAATTGTATTTTGATAGTAGACACAACAGCTAGTTATTACGATGAAGTAGTTGCTATATTCCAAGGAACTAGCGAAGCAGTTGAATAAATAATTTTATGCATATAAAACACCTGAAAAGGTGTTTTTTTTAAAATAATATACACAAAAATCTCTGTTAGTTAATTAAGTTTATATATAAAAAATCATAACCTTTTTTTCTAGACAAAGATTAGTAACTGTGTTATAAAACATCGTTTTGATTTATCTCACTTGCTGCTATAGCAGCCAAAAGACCAAAAGGAGGTATAGGATATGAAAAGATACGAAATCATGTACATCATTCGTCCAAACTTGGAAGAACAAACTAGAAAAAATTTAATTGAAGAACTCAATAAAATTTTAACAAATTTAGGTTCTGAAGAAGTTAAAGTGAATGAATGGGGCATCAAAGATTTAGCTTATGAAATAGCTGACTTTTCAAAAGGGTACTACGTTGTTTTAGATGTAGTTGCTCCAAAAGAAGCTATTCAAGAACTAGATCGTGTTATGAAAATTCGTGAAGATGTCATTCGTCATATTGTCATAGCTAGAGACGAAGCTTAGGAGGGAATATTATGTTTAACAAAGTTGTATTAATCGGGCGTCTTACAAGAGATCCTGAACTTAGATACACGCCAAACAATATCCCTGTATGCACGTTTTCTTTAGCTGTTAATCGTCCGTTTCAATCAAATACTAATGATAAAAACGCAGACTTTTTCAACTGTACAGCTTGGCGTAAACAAGCTGAAAATGTAGCTAAATATGTTAATAAAGGTTCAATGGTTGCCATTGAAGGTCGTTTACAGACAAGAGACTACATGGATGAAAAAATTAATGCAAGAAGATACGTAACTGAAATAGTTTGTGATTCTGTAGTATTTTTAGACACTAAGTCTCAAGGAACTGAAAATGATTATAATGACAAAACTCAAGATGATGACGTTGATACAGGAAACTTCAATAACATTGAAGATGACTTACCATTTTAAGAAGGAGGAATGAATTATGGCTAGACCAGGATTTAAATCAAGAGGTCGTAGAAATAGAAAAAGATGCTATTTCACTGAAAATAAAGTTACATACATAGATTTTAAAGATTTTGAACTATTAAGAAAATATGTTTCTGATAGAGGCAAAATTTTACCAAGACGTGTAACTGGAACTAGCGCTTATTATCAAAAACACTTAGCTGTAGCGATAAAAAGAGCACGTTTCATGGCTTTACTACCATACGTTAAAGAATAAACTGATTCTAATAAACCTACTTCTCAAGTAGGTTTTTTATTTGCAAGTTTGAATTTTCTAAAGTTGTGCCTTTTTACATCTTATCAAGTTTATTTTTTATACTGTTTATGGTATAATATTTTATTATGAATTCAAGCGAGGTTTTCGAATGAAAAAGAATAAAACAACAAAAATTATCTTATGGTTCATAATCTTTGTGGTTTTAATAGTCGCAGGATATTTATTCCTTTTTCCGGAGGGAGTTTTTCCGATTTTACAAAATCTCGGATTAGAATATTTTGTTTTCTATAATGTTTTACTTTTACTTTTAATGTTATGGCTTGTAGTTTCAGATCATTTGACAAGAATTAAAACACAAAGAATTTCTGAACTAGAGAATAAAATACGTGAGATTCAGTCTCAACAAAAGAAAAGATTTAATAGCGAAGAAATAGCGCTTTCTACACTTCCAATAGGAATTATGCTTTATGATGAAGATTTTAATATCGTGTATGCTAACGGATATGCTAAGGAAATATTTTCGAATGCCTTAGTTGATAGAGTAATTAAAGTTATTAATAGGGATTTATACGAGAATGTTTCAAAACGTATTGGTAAGTTTATGACACAAGTTTACGATAAAACTTACGATGTAGTACACTATCCTAAAAATGGAACAATATATTTGTTTGAAGTTACTGAAAGAGAGTTAATTAAACAAAAATATTATGATTATTCTGATGTAATTGGTGTAATGAGTCTTGATAACTTTAATGAAGCAACATCGAACTTAGATTTTCAAGTTAAGGCAAATATTCAAGGTTTATTATTGTCATCGCTTAATAATTGGTGCTCTAGTAATGATATTTATTTCATTAATTTGCGTCCTGAAAAATCAGTTATCATGTTTGAAAGAAAAAAATTAGACCATCTAATGAAAGAACAATTTAATATTTTGAATACAATCAGTAAAATAGCTAGTGAAAACGATATTAGAGTTACTCTTTCTATCGGAATAGCTGCTTATGAAGCTACACCGTCTGAACTAGGAGAAGCTGCAGAAGAAGCTTTAAAACTAGCCATTGCGCGTGGTGGTGATCAAGTGGTTGTTAATTTAAAAAATCAACCAATTAAGTTTTTCGGTGGTAAGACAAACACAGTCGAAAAGCGTTCTAAAATCGCAGCGAAAGTAAATTCAAGAGCTCTTGAAGATTTCTTCTCTGAACGTTCTAGTGTATATATAATGCCACATCAATTTACCGATTTAGATGCTCTTGGAGCAGCTATCGGTTTGTTGGAAATGGCTTTAACAAAAAATAAGAAATCAAAAATTGTTTTAGATTTTGATAATGTTGACCAAACTACATCTAAACTAATAAATATGTTGAATCAAGAATACGTTAAACTGTTAGATTATATTATTGATCCTGATGATGCAATAGATCAAATCAATCACGAATCATTACTTATTTTAGTTGATCATCATTCACCAGTTCAATCTAATGTGCCTACTCTAACAGAAAAGACTAAGCATATAGTAGTTATAGATCATCATAGAAGATTAGATAATCAAATATCTGACATGTTGATGAACTACGTTGAACCTTATGCATCATCATCTGTGGAATTAGTTACCGAATTAATTGATTTTTTCAGAGAAGATGTAATAATCGATCCGTTTGAAGCTACAATCATGTTAGCTGGAATGATGATAGATACAAATAATTTTACTGTTCGAACTGGTGCTAGAACTTTTGAATCAGCCGCAAAATTAAGATTGTTTGGAGCGGAGCCATCAAAAGCAAAACTTATTTTAAGAGAATCTCTTGATGATATTAAAACAAAATCAAATCTAGTAAATAGAGCTAAGATTTTTAATAGCCATTTTGCTTTAACAGTTCTTGAAAAAAATGATTTGACAGATCGAACACAACTAGCTAAAACCGCTGACGAATTACTCGAAATCGATAATATAATTGCTGCTTTCGCAATTGGTTTTATTTCGAATGATACTGTAGCCGTTTCTGCAAGATCAATCAATAATTTCAATGTGCAAATAATTATGGAAAAATTAGGCGGAGGAGGCCATTTAAACAATGCTGCCGCTCAAATTAAAGATGCCTCTCCGGATAAAATAGCTCAAGAAATAGAAATGTTAATCTCTGAAAACTTTAAGGAGGAAGAATCTATGAAACTAATATTAATTAAAGATGTTAAAGGTAGAGGTAAAAAAGGTGATGTTATTGAAGTAGCGACTGGGTATGGAAACTATCTATTAACCTCAAAACATGCAATAACTGCTAATACCGCTAATATTAAAAGCTTAAATGAGGAAATTGAAAAACAA
>JAQUZK010000040.1 GCA_028691335.1 Candidatus Izemoplasmatales bacterium | reverse complement strand
GCAATACTAATAACAAGATCAAATGCTCTGAGCCACTACCAATAACTATCTGTTCTGGTTTAGCAGTTATCCCGCGATAGGCAAATAAAACCTCTGAGATTTTTTTCCTAAACTCATAAACGCCAAAACTATCTCCACGATTCAAAT
The DNA here is from genome assembly GCA_028691335.1 of Candidatus Izemoplasmatales bacterium. Taxonomy (GTDB): domain Bacteria; phylum Bacillota_I; class Bacilli_A; order Izemoplasmatales; family Hujiaoplasmataceae; genus UBA2289. The sequence goes on along the minus strand of JAQUZK010000040.1, from coordinate 9,115 downwards.
TCTCTTTAAAAGAATCAAGAACCATATCCCTTTCAATCTTCGCAAATCTTTCATAAGGAAAAATAAGCGTGTCTACTTGGTTTGTTTTAAAATCAACCTTATACTCCAAGGGTTTATTAGTTAATAATTCCTTATCAATACTTTTTTTCATATTATATAATAAATCTACATCAGCCGCTACAAAATATCCAACCTTTTCAATTGATTTGATATATCCTTCAGCCAATAACTGAGAATAGGCTGATTCAACTGTTGTTTGAGAAATCTTTAAATGCTGAGACAGTTTTCTTTTTGAAGGTAACTTCTCGCCATGTTTTAAAACACGATTATCTATCGCTTTCTTTATTTCTAAATATAATTGTTCATATAATGATTTACTAATCGATTTATCCAAAAAAAATGTTAACATAAACTGACCCCTTTATTTTTATTAAAACTGATTATTTAAAAGATACCAGTTACAAGTATAATATAATTGAATATAGACATATTGTCAATAAGGAGAGTGAAATAATGAACGAGAGATATCAATTAAACAAAGAACTAGCACAAATGTTAAAAGGTGGCGTAATTATGGACGTTACTAACGCTGAACAAGCAAAGATAGCCCAAGATGCAGGTGCTTGTGCAGTAATGGCATTAGAAAGAATCCCAGCGGATATTAGAGCTGCTGGTGGAGTTTCTAGAATGAGTGATCCTAAACTCATCAAAGAAATCCAAAAAGCTGTCACAATTCCAGTAATGGCAAAAGTAAGAATTGGTCATTTTGTAGAAGCTCAAATTCTTGAAGCATTAGAAATCGATTATATTGATGAAAGCGAAGTGCTATCACCAGCTGACAATACTTATCATATAGATAAAACTAAATTTTCAGTTCCGTTTGTTTGTGGAGCTAAAAATCTTGGAGAAGCTTTAAGAAGAATTTCTGAAGGTGCATCAATGATTAGAACTAAAGGTGAACCAGGAACAGGTGACGTAGTACAAGCCGTTACTCACATGCGCTTAATTCAATCAGAAATGAGAAACGTACAATCTCTTAGAGAAGACGAACTATTTAACAAAGCAAAAGAACTTCAAGTTCCATACGATTTGTTAAAATACGTACATGAAAATGGAAAATTACCAGTAGTAAACTTCGCCGCTGGAGGAGTAGCTACTCCTGCAGATGCTGCATTAATGATGCAATTAGGAGCTGAAGGTGTATTTGTTGGTTCAGGCATCTTTAAATCAGGAAATCCGGCAAAAAGAGCTAACGCTATTGTTAAAGCTGTAACTAACTATAATGATCCTAAAATCTTAGCTGAAATCAGTGAAGACCTTGGAGAAGCTATGGTTGGAATTAATGAAGAAGAAATTGATTTGTTGATGGCTGAAAGAGGAAAATAAAAAATGCGTATAGGAGTTCTAGCATTACAAGGCGCATTTATCGAACACCAGAACATGCTTAATAAACTCGGTGTTGATGCCTTTACTATCAGAAATTTAAAAGAACTATCACAAGAAATGGATGGTATCATATTGCCTGGCGGAGAAAGTACTACGATGTATAAACTCCTTAAAGACTTAAAAATGGAATCCCTATTAAAAAATATGATATCTTATGGATTGCCAGTTATGGGAACTTGTGCAGGCTTATTACTACTAGCAGAAAATATTCACAATTTCGAATCAGCGTTTTTAAAAACAATGAGCATAACTGCAAAAAAGAATGCTTATGGTAAACAACTAGGATCTTTTAAAACTCTTGGAACTTTTAACAACCAAGAAAACATACCTTTTGTCTTCATTAGAGCACCATATATTGAAAAAACAGGAAAAGATGTAGAAGTATTAGCTGTTGTAGATGATAAAATTGTAGCTGCTAGACAAAACAACCAACTAGCAACTGCTTTTCATCCCGAACTAACCGAAGATCTAACCATTCATAAATACTTTTTATCAATGATTAAAAGTAATATATAAAAATAAAAACCTATGAATAGCCACTCTCGAAAATAACTCGAGAAAACATTCATAGGTTTTTTTAATAAAGATAATATTTTAATTATTTTATAAATACTCTATCCACTCTTGGCTTAGACATATTTGTCAACAACTCATAGGTAATTGTATGTGCTCTTTTTGCCATATCTTCTAATGATTTATTCTTACCGAATATTTCCACAAAATCACCTTCATGAATATCCACACCAGTAACATCAACCATAGTAAGACCCATACATACTCTACCTAAGACCTGAAGTTTATAACCCTTATAGAAGAAATAATCATTATTGCTTAATATACGCATATATCCATCTGCATATCCAATCGCAATAGTAGCTACTTTCATCTTTTCACTAGCAATATAAGTTCTTCCGTAACTTACCCCATCACCAACATCAATATTTCTTATCGCAATTACCTTTGAATATAAAGACATTACAGGTAAAAAGTCTTGTTTAGTAGGAACTGGAGGATAGCCATAAAGCGCTATTCCCGCTCTTGAAATATCATATTTAACATCATCAATTTCAATTATTCCACCACTGTTTTTTAAGTGGGCTTTTCCGTAATCTATTTCTTCCTTTTTTAACTTTTCTAAAAGTTTATCAAATAAATGTTTTTGCTTATTAGTATAATCAATATCGCTATCAGCGCTTGTGAAATGACTGTACATTCCTGTGATTTTTAAGTTTTTAAGTCTCGAGATTTTATACACTTCTTGAAAAACATTCTCAAGATCTTCTTCTTTATGTAACATTATCCCTAACCTTGACATTCCAGTATCAATATTTATTTGAACATTAATACTTGTATTTTGTAAGTTTAAAGCTAATGCATAATCATAAGAATCAACAGTTTGAGTAATCCCATATCGATTAATTAAATCTATATTTCTACTATCTGTTTTTCCGAAAACTAAAATTTCACCTTTTACTCCAGCTTCTCGTAACTCAATCGCTTCTTTTAAAACTGTAACTGCAAAATGATTACAACCCGCTTCTTCCAAAGCTAAAGAACATGGAACACTTCCATGTCCATAAGCATCAGCTTTAACCACAGCATATATATCTTTACCATGACTAAGTTCTTTTAGAAGCATATAATTATTTATTAAAGCTTTTAAGTCAATTTCCGCAAACAAGCGATCAATAATCATTATTTCACCTTCTGTAAAACTCTAATGCCTCCAAGATAAGGAACTAAAACTTCAGGAACATTTACACTGCCATCAGAGTTCTGATTCTGTTCAAGAATTGCTGGTAACAATCTAGAAGTAGCTAATCCAGAACCGTTAAGTGTGTGAACAAACTCCACTTTACCATCCTCGTTACGATATCTAATCATTCCTCTTCTAGCTTGGAATGTTCTAGAATTTGATACTGAACTAACTTCTTTATAGATTTCTATTGAAGGTAACCAAACTTCAATATCAAATGTTCTAGCCATAGCAAAACTAATATCTCCAGCAGCTAATTTTGAAACTTGATAATGAAGTCCTAACTTTTTCATCAAAGTTTCTGCTTTAATCATTAGTTCTAAAAAAGCATCATCACTATTATCAGGAGTAGTAAACTGTACCATTTCAACCTTATTAAACTGGTAACCCCTAATCATTCCTCTTTCTTCAGAACGATAACTACCAGCCTCTCTTCTATAACATGGAGTATATGAAAAATACTTTTTAGGTAACTTATTAACATCTAGAATTTCATTACGATGAACATTAATTAGAGCTGTCTCAGCTGTTGGTAATAAGAATTTCTTTGGACTTTCTTCTTGAAGCCAAAATACATCTTCTTCAAACTTAGGAAACTGACCAGCTGTTAATCCACTCTCGTAATTAAGTAAATGTGGAACCATTAAAAAAACATATCCATCTTTAATATGCTCGTCAATAAAAAAGTTGATTAAAGCCCATTCCAACCTAGCACCTAACCCAGTGTAAATCCAGGTACCTCTACCACTGATTTTAGCAGCTCTTTCATAATCAATTAATCCTAAAGAAGTAGCTAACTCAACATGATCTTTAATCGGAAAATCAAAGACTGGTTTATCCTTATTAACACTAACAACAGCATTATTTTCCTTATCACCAGCAAGGATATCTTCATCAGGAAGATTAGGTAATTTTAATAAAAACTCATTAATTAGTTCTTCTACCTTACCTAACTCTTCTTCATCTTTATCTACAGAATCTTTTATTTTATCAATTTCATCAAATAACTCTTTCGTGTCTTTTTTCTCTCTCTTATACTCACCAATAGATTTAGATAGTTTGTTTCTTAAAGCTCTTACCTCTTCAATTTGCTTAATTAAAAAAGCACGTCTTTCACGCAATTCTATAAAACCAGAAAAATCAACTTCAAATCCACGTTTTCCCAAAATCTTTTTTACCAATTCAGGATTACTCATTATCATTTCTACATCTAACATTTTATACACTTCCCTCTTATATTTTTAAAAAAAAGTCCTTTACTAAAAATAGTAAAGGACGAATCTCTCCGTGGTGCCACCTTAGTTCCAGCTTTTTGCTGGCACTTATAAACTATTGGTAACGCTACAGTTAATAGCGGAGATGATTAATCCCACTCCAAGGTAGACAAAATACGAACCTAATATCAGTCTTTCACCAAACAACCGATTCTCTTTTCAATTAAATATCCTTGTACTTTTTATCCTCTTCAACGTTTTCAACAATCATTATATTGAAATTATCATAAACTGTCAAGCAAGTATTAAGATTTATTAACTTCTTGTACCAATTTTTTAGCATTTTCTTCATTTTCAACTGCTAAATTACGTACCCAATTCTCTTTGCGATATCGAGATAAAGCAAAAACAGATTTTGGTAATTCCAGCAATTGAACTATCAAGAACATTAATACAACATTTAAGTTTGTCAATCTAGCTAAAGCAAAAATTAACGGAACTTGAACAACCCACATATATCCAGAATCCATCAACATCGTTGACCTAGTATCACCACCAGCTCTTAATGTAAAATACATTGAAACATTAAACGAGAATACTGGTATAAATATCGCATTAATTCTAATATTCTGTTTAGCTATTGCTTTTGTAGTTTGACTAATATCATATAAGTCTAAAATAAAGAAGCTTAGTATGAATAACAACGCACCAGTTAGAAATGCAAAAGCTACCGCAAAAGCAATTACCTTTTTCGCATTATCTTTCGCTAAATCTAAGTCATTCTTTCCTAAAGTATTACCTACCAAAACAGCTATTCCCGTCCCAATACCCCCAAAAGTAACAAAAACTAATTGACTTATAGCGCTCGTAATATTCATCGCCGCTAAAGCAGAATCCCCTCTTGTTGAGTACGATTGTAAAAACATTGTTTGTCCCATTGACCAAAAGAATTCGTTCAATAAGAGAGGTATAGCCATAACAATTATAGCTTTAAGAATAAAGCTATTTATATTGAATACATCCTTGATTTTAGTGTTAAATATTTTACCCTTCTTAACCAGTAAAAAGAACATCAAAAGAAACTCAACTATACGAGAAAAGAAAGTACCATAAGCCGCTCCTTCTACTCCCATTGCAGGAAAACCAAAATGCCCAAAAATAAGCAAATAATTTAAAAGAGTATTAGTGATAATCGCAATTACTGAAATACCTAATAATGGCTTTGTTATTCCTATTTCTCTAAAAGTAGTTGATATAGCTATTGAAAAAGCCCAAGGCAACATACTCCATTTAACAATATTTAAATAATCAACTCCACCACTTACTGTTACCGGATTATCCGTGAATAACCCAATTAAAAACTCTCCTAATAAAGAAAAAACTAATAAAGATAATATAACTAGCATTAAAGCTACTATCAGTTTAAATCTAAATGTTTGTTTTAGTTTATCTATTTCGCCTGATCCGAAATATTGCGCAGTAAATATCCCAGCTCCACCCAAAGCTCCAAAAGTAATTAATATAATCACAAAATACAGTTGATTAACAACCGAAACCGAGCCAATAGCTAGTTCACCTAAACTACCAACCATAAGATTGTCAATCAACTGTAAACTTGATGTTAATAATTGTTGTAAAACAATTGGAAAAGAAATTGCAAATAAGGCTTTATAAAACTTCTTATCACCAATCATTGATTTAATATTCATAAGAGATTACCTCATAAATCATTTCTTAAAAATCTTTTTTAAAACTAAACAACTGTAAGTATATATGATAGTCTTTTTAGAACTTGGAACATCAAAATAAAAAGCTTCTTTTGTTGTTTGATCAAGCAAAACAACAATGACACTAAGCTTCATTTTCCCTGTTGGGATGATTTCAGACACTAAAAAACTCTTAGATAAATCTTTTACATAATCCTTATGCTCCTCTTCTATTTTAGGAAGAGATAAAAAAAGTATTCCGCTGATTTGTTCACAGCCTTGTCGATGAAATCTTCTAAATCTTACAACTTCTTTTTCAATTACATCATTAAACACTTCGGACTCAATAAACTTAGCGTAATAACAAATTCCTTGTGTAGCTATTCTTTTAAAATAGAACCCATTTGATAATAACTCATATGAAGATTTATCAAGACCACTTTTAATTTCATCAATACTATTATATTTTGCTTGATATAATTCAACATCATCATAAGATTTTAATTTTTCATTTACACTAATTATTTCTTTATCATTCTTGACGACACTTTTCAAAAGCGCAGAAATTAAAAAGAAAACAACAAAAACTATAACTCCATATATAAACCAATTTTTCTCAGGCATAGCTTCACTAAGTATTAAAGACATAAGTACAGCTACAAATCCTAATATAGTAAATATTTTTGCGAATATCTCAAAAACCAATATTTCTTTTTTATCTTTTTGTCTGCTCATACTTATCTACCTCTAATCACCAAATTTAACAACAATAATTTTACCATATAAACATATTTACTCAAAATATTATTTACACAAAATATTATATACTCTCCAATGCATTTAAAAGAATTATAATATTAATACAATTTTTTCTTGTAGTTTCATTAAAAAAGAATATAATAAAAGTTGTTTTGCATACAAATCATGACTAAGGGGTAAAAAAATGAAAGTACAAAAATTACTAAACAAACTAGTTGCTCATCGCGGTGGTAAATTCTATGGTTTAGAAAACACCAAAGAAGCTTTTGAAGGAGCTATCAAATTTAACTATTATGGAATAGAGTGTGATATACAACCGACAAAAGATAAATTATTGGTTGTACATCACGACTTAAACATCTTAGGTTTTACTGGTCTTAATAAAGATATAGTAGCTACAGAATGGGAAGAACTTAAAAGCTTAGAGTTAACAAAAATTGAAGTCGACAAAAATACTTATAAAGGTAAAATCATGCTTTTTGATGATTTTCTTGATTTAATAAAAAAATCTTCATGTAAAGCCTTTATAGAAATGAAGGAAACCTTTAACATTGAATACGTTCATATGATGTTTGATAAGATAGAAAAATCAAATATTAATAAAGAACAAATTGTAATTATCGCAAATAAGGTAAGTTTTAATCTTTTAATAGAGATTAGAAAGTTCAATAAAGAAGTTAAACTTCAATTTGTAGCTTACACTGATTACACAAACTACATTGATGATTGCCTAAATAATCAAATTGATTTAGATGTTTCAAAAAATGTTTACTATGAAAACAAGAAAGAGTTTAAGACTAATATTGAAAAATTTCATTTACATGGTTTAGAAGTAAACTGTTGGGTTGTCGATGATCTTAATTTACTTTCTGAACTTGAATCTATGGGAGTAGATTACATTACTACTGATACAATAAGACCATAAAATTTTTAAAACGGTTGATTTCAACCGTTTTTTTTATAACTAAATTATAATAAAATTCTTATTTTTTTTATGTTTTCACTAACAATTGATCATCTATCAAAAATTTATTTTGTTTGATAATGAAACCACTTTAGGATATGAATATCCTTCCTCGTTTTTAAAATCAATCAAAGTAATCTCCGCATGTCCTAATTCGAAACGTGTACAAAAATAAGGGTATGGTATATTAAGCAAAAGTGAAAGAAACGCATATCCAAACCCTTGATGAGCAAACATAACAACCCGGTCAAAATTATCTTTTAAAACTTTATACTTGCCATTTCCTAAATATTCATATCCCAAAGATTTGAAAAAATGATTACTCTCATTTTGTAACTTAATAATCTCAGCTTTAAAAGATAGATTGCTAAACTCAGGATGTTCATACCAGTTCATACCTAGATTTGTAATTTCACGCGTATAAAAAAGATCAATAATCTTTTTTGATTGAAATAACCAAACCTTACCAGTTGGTGTTGAAAGGGTCAAATTATTCCACACATGCTTTTCATTTGCAAAGTCTAAATATGTGATATCTTTATTTAATCTGTTAGCCGTTGGTAACGCTGTTTGAATAGCTCTATTTGACGTTGATGAAAAAATTTGATCTACACCTTTAATCGCAAGATATTCCGCAACCTCTTCTGCTTGCTTCTTACCTAATTCAGTTAAACTATCAGGGTCATATAAAGGCTCTCCATGTCTAATATATATAAACTTCATTTTTTTCTCCTTAATTTTTATTTAATAATAATCTTATTAACGTTGCCAATAAGTCCACTAGAACAACAATATTGAAACTTATTTGGAGTGATATGCGAAATAATCGTCCCATGAACATGACCACAAAAAATTGCTTTTACTTCATCATTTGAAGAAATTAAGTTAATAAAAATACTTGTAGTTTCATCACAATCATTATATTTTATTGAATAATAAGAATTTAGTTGTGTAAATTCTTTTTCATTATATTCAGTCATAATAGGTATATGCATAGCTAATATTATAGGTTTTTGATATTTAACCAATGTTTCTAACCGTCTAAGTTGTTCTGTGGTAATTTTTCTTTTTGAATTATCAATAGAAACTACAAAGAAATCAACAAAATCAACATAACTAAAGTCGCAGTTCCCACCGCAAATTTCTTGAAATAACTCAGAAGGAGACTCATGATTTCCACAGGAGAATAAATATGGACTTTTAATTTTTCTAATCGATTTTTTAAAAAAATCATAATTTTCATGACTATAATAATCAATTATGTCACCTG
>JAQUZK010000039.1 GCA_028691335.1 Candidatus Izemoplasmatales bacterium | reverse complement strand
TTTACAAAGCAAGCTATTTAGAGTATAATACATTAAGAAAATAATAATTGTCCTGGTAGCTCAGCTGGATAGAGCAACGGCCTTCTAAGCCGTCGGTCAGGGGTTCGAATCCCTTCCAGGACGCCATTTTGATATTATTAAATGCGACACTTCGGTGTAGCATTTTTTTGTTTAATAGTAGATTTATATAAATGTATAAATAAGAGTACACTGTTGTCTAAGAGCGAATTATTAGACAGTAACCTTATGCACAACAATGTTATTACCTCTACGGCGATTCAAAAGCAATGGCTTACAAGCGTTTCAAGACGCAAGAACATTAATAAAGAAAAACACTGGATATTATCAGATAGTGATGAAGAGGGTGTTAAAAAAATGAATGATTCTAGCGTTCTTTCAAGTCGCCCTAAAATAGATAATGTTAACAATAATGTAGTTAATGTCAGCAATAACTTAGTTAATGTAGACTCAAGTACACAAAAGGAAAATAAAAAAGAAATAGATAAAGATAAAGAGATAAATATAGATAAAAGAGCTCTTGGTGAACCAAAGCTCCATTTCATTACAAAAATATTAATTAAAAATAAATATATTGAATCAGATGATCCAGTCATTGGTCGTTTTAATCTTTTAGCTGCAGACCTAGTTGATATACATGGTTTTGATTTAGTTTTATCAGTTACTGATTATATTATTAAAATATTTAAAAAAGGTCATATTAAGATTGATGATAAATATGATTATTTTAAAGTAAGTGCAGAAAGAAATATAAAAGCATTAGAATATAAAAACAATGGAGGTAGTTTTGACATTGGAAAAGAAATCAAAGATCTCATTAAAACAATGGGTAACAACGATTAGAAGATATGAATATGAACTTTCACGACTTTATGAGAAGTTAGAATATTTAAAGGTTAGGTCAATAGGTTACAGCTCACCTTCATTTGAGCCTAAATTTGGCGGTAGAGGAGTTTCTAATAATTATTCGATTGATTACTGGTTAGAAAGAATAGAAGCGTGTGAGGCGCAAATTAAGAAAAGGGAACAAGAGATAGAGCAATATAATAAATTTTTAAGTACTCTTGATGTTAGAGATAAGGGTATATTTTTGAAGCATTACTATTTTAATGTACCGATAAGGGAGATTGCTCGCGAATATAAAGTTAAAACTTATCAATTATATACGTTATTTAATAAATTAAATAGATTATGAATTGATACAATAGACAATTAAATTGAGTTTCAATTGCTAATACCTAGGTTTTTCTTTCAAATTCAATGCGTAAATGTTATAATTCATGTAATGATTAATGAAACGAAATGGGGTTATTATTTTTGAATAAACAGAAATTAGAATTAACATGGGTAGGAAAAGATGATGTTATTAATATCGAACCACGGATATTAATTGAAGATCCAAAGCATAGTAATTTAAGTATTGATACTGAAACTAGAAATATGCTTATTCATGGAGACAACTTGTTAGCTTTGAAGTCACTGGAGAAAGAATTCACAAATTCAATTAAATGCATTTATATTGATCCACCTTATAACACGGGGTCAGCATTTGAACATTATGATGATAATGTTGAACATAGCATTTGGTTGTCACTTATGAAACCCAGACTTGAAATATTACATAGATTATTAAGTGATGATGGAAGTATTTTTATTCAGATTGACGAAAATGAGTACGCTTACTTAAAAGTACTTTGTGATCAGATTTTTGGCAGAAATAATTTTGTGTCAACAATATGTGTTAAGATGTCAACTGTAAGTGGTGTAAAAACAACACACAGAGAAAAAACAATTATTAAAGAAAAAGAAATGATTTTGGTTTATGCAAAAAACATTAACAATTTTAGAATTAAACCACAATATGTATTGATTGATGAATTTGATAATGAATTTCAATATTTTTTAGAAAGAAATAATAGCGATGACCCTAAAAAGTGGAAAATATTAAGATTGTCAGATATCTTAAAAGAAAAAGGAATCGAAAAAACACTTAAAGATAAAAACTTTGTAAAATTTATTACTAAGAATAAAAACAACATTTGGCGAAGAGCCTTTATTAGGAATGAATATAAAAAAATCTCACAAGACAATCCTGATGATATTTTTTATATCACCAAAAACAACAAAGAAAATTACTATTACAGGGGTAGGGAAATGTTTTTCTTATCAAGCAAATTTCATGAATGCTTTACTGAAAACGGGGCTATAGATGGTATGAGCAATCTTTTAGGTGATATTTGGTTAGACATTAACACTGGTAAATTATTTAATGAGGGAGGGGTAAAATTTAGAAATGGAAAAAAACCTGAATTTTTAATTGCTAGAATTTTAGAAATGGTCACTCAGGAAGGGGACTTAGTCTTAGATTCTTTTTTAGGTTCCGGTACAACAGCAGCTGTAGCGCACAAGATGAATAGAAGATGGATTGGAATCGAACTAGGAGATCATGCATACACATTAGCCAAACCAAGACTTGATGAAGTTATCAAGGGTGAACAAGGTGGAATGTCTAAAGCACTGCAATGGCAAGGTGGTGGAGGATATAAGTTTTATGAACTTGCTCCAACTTTAATCAAATTTGATTCATTTGGACAGCCTGTGATAAATGAGGACTATGATGACAATATGCTTGCATCAGCTATAGCAATTCATGAAGGTTTTAAATATGCACCCTCTCAAGAATGTTTTTGGAAACAGTCCCACAGTTCTGACAAATCATTTTTATATGTGACAACAAATCATGTTACACATGAGTATTTAGATGCTATATTTAATCAAATGAATGAGGAAGAAACTTTGTTGGTGAGTTGTAAATCTTATGATAGTGCTCTAAATAATAAATACAAAAATATAACGATAAAAAAAATACCAAATTCTATCCTTAAAAATTGTGCATTTGGCATGGAAAACTATAATTTGAATATAAATGAAACTAAAGATGAAGAAGGTGATGAGGTTGAATAAGTTAGAATTACGCTGGATTGGTAAAGGTGAAAATGTTAAAACTGAGCCAAGGATTTTAATTGAAAATAAGATTCTCAGTAATACTACAAATGATAAAAACACTGAAAATGTCTTAATACACGGAGACAATCTTTTAGCTTTGAAGGCACTTGAAAGTAAGTATACAGGACAAGTAAAATGTATATATATAGACCCACCATATAATACGGGGAATGCGTTTGAGCATTATGATGATGGAGTAGAACATAGTATTTGGTTAAACTTAATGAGCAAAAGATTAATAATTTTAGAAAAATTGTTGGCTCAAGATGGAGTAATTGTTGTTCAATTAGATAAGAATGAAATGGCATATGGAAAAGTGATAATGGATGAAATTTTTGGAAGAAATAATTTCATCACCACCGTTGCGGTTCGTATGTCAGCGACTTCCGGATTTAAAATTGAACATTCTGATAAAACTATAGTTAAGAATGTTGAATTTTTGCATATTTACTCAAAAAGTTTAAGATTAAAACCTGCGTATGAAAAAACTGATTATGATCCTCATTATTCATACATACTTGGAAAAAATACAAATGGCATTTATGAAATGAATCAATTAGTTCAAGAGCCATTGGTATTACAAGAATTAGAAAAATATGGTTTAAGAAAATCAGCAGCATCATTAAAACAGTTATATTTGATAAGTGAGGTGTTTAAAAAATTTGTTTCTAAAAACAGAAATATTATAGGAAGAACTCATACTGCCCCTAGTGCAGCTTTAAAAGACTCCGAAAGATTAATGAACATCTTACCAAATAGATCATCAGTAGTGGAGTTTTTTGATACGAAGGGTGAAAGATATTATATTAAAAAGACTACTAACACCCTGAATCAATTTATCCCTATATCATTAAAATTTCAAATCGTTGATAGTTATGAAGGAATTTCCGAAGAACTCTCAAACATTTTAGGAGATTGGTGGGATGGTTTTTATTTAGATATGGGTAATGTTGAAAATGAAGGTAATGTTAAGTTTAAAGCTAGCAAAAAGCCAGAAAGACTTATTTATAGAATTCTAAATATGTTTACGAATCCTGGAGATCTGGTGTTAGATTCATTTTTAGGGTCAGGAACCACATCTGCAGTAGCTCACAAAATGAATAGAAGATGGATTGGTATAGAAATGGGTGAACACGCCTACACACACTGTAAACAAAGAATGGATAGTGTTATAGATGGAGAACAAGGCGGAATAAGTAAACTTCTAGAATGGAAAGGCGGAGGAGGCTATAAGTTTTTTGAATTAGCACCGACATTAATTAAAAAAGATCAATTTGGTCAACAAATAATTAATAAGGAATATAATCCAGACATGTTAGCATCAACAATAGCGCTTCATGAAGGATTTAAATACTTGCCATCACAAGAACTGTTCTGGAAACAATCATATAGTTCAGAAGTCTCCTTTTTATTTGTAACAACAAAACACATAAGTGAAGAGTATTTAGAGTTAATTTTCAATCAAATGGGAGAAGATGAATTCTTACTTATAAGTTGTAAATCATTTGATGGTGGATTAGATAAAAAGTATAAAAATATAACAATTAAAAAAATACCAAAATCGATATTAGAAAATTGTGAATATGACGTAGATAATTATAATTTAAATATAATTACTCCATCAGACTTTACAGATTCAATTGATGAGGAGGAATACCAATGATTAACAGAAAATTATATCCTGAATATACAGTTGATGCAATAAATAATATGATGTCACTTAGAAGACCTCAAAAACAAAGCGTTCAAATTTTAGATTCGATTTTAAATGAAATAGAGTTAAGTAAAAAAATAGATCTTGAAAAGTCTAGTCGTTTAATTAATGATGTATATCCTATTTTTAAAGATTTTGAACATAACTTTATGTCTTTAGCTTTTGCTTTGGCTACTGGTGTTGGTAAAACAAAACTTATTGGCGCATTTATCACATATCTTTATACTAATAAAGGTATAAGGAACTTTTTTGTCGTTGCGCCAAACTTAACAATCTATTCAAAATTAAAAAATGATTTAGGAAATCCAAATCCAAGTAATGAAAAATATGTTTTCAAAGGTGTAGGATGTTTTGCAACACGTACACCAAATGTGTGGATTGATGATGATTATAGAAACAGGCCTCTTATATCGACTACAGATAGTGATTCAGTAAATATTTATATTTTTAATATTTCTAAATTTAACAGTGAAGAAAGAAATATAATGAATTTAAACGAGTACTTGGGAACCAGTTTTTTTGAACATTTAAGTGAATTAAATGACCTTGTGTTAATAATGGATGAATCACATCATTATAGAGCTGAAGCAAGTGCTGCCGCTATTGACTCCTTGAATCCAGTTTTAGGATTAGAGTTAACAGCAACTCCTCAAATTCAAAGTGGCTCTAAAACTATATTATTTAAAAACGTTGTTTATGAATATCCTTTAAGCAAAGCTATAAAGGATGGATATACAAGAACTCCGTATGCATTAACTAGAAAAGATATTAAAACACAAAACTTTACTGAGGAGCAACTTGATAAAACAATGATTAATGATGGAATTAATCATCATGAAAATATGAAAACTGAATTATTAGAATATTCGATTAATCATAAAGAAAAATTAGTTAAACCTTTCATGCTAATTGTTTGTAAAAACACTAATCATGCTGAAAAAATCCTTGATTATATACAGTCAGCTGCGTTTAAAGAAGGAAAATATGCAGACAAAGTTATAATGATTCATAGTAATCAAAAAGGGTCTGAAAAAGAAGAGAATATTCAACAACTTTTAGATGTTGAAAAAAGTGAAAATAAAGTAGAAATTGTAATTCATGTGAATATACTAAAAGAAGGCTGGGATGTTAATAACCTATACACAATAGTCCCTTTAAGAACAGCTGCTAGTAGAACTCTAAGAGAACAAACTGTAGGACGTGGCTTAAGGTTACCTTTTGGTAAGAGAACTGGTGTTGCTATGATTGACTCAGTAACTTTAACTGCCCACGATAAGTTTGATGATTTAATTGCAGAGGCTCAAAAGGGAGATTCTATCTTCAATGTTGAAGGTATTATATATGCAGATTTTGAAAAACAAAAAGTCATTACACCAGTTAAAATTTCATTGTTTGATACTAACGAAAAACGTGATCTAGTCTTAAGAGAAGCTGGATTTGATCATAATGACAATTCAAAAGTTGAAATGTATAATGAGGTTATATCAAGTATCGCAAAGCAGACACTTGAGAAGAAAAAACAAACACCAAATAAAATAATTAAAGCAAATGACATTATTAAAGATGTTGAAAGTGACTTAGCACATAAATTTAAAGAAGAGTCTGAGGATTTATCACATCTTTTATTAGTTGCATTTAATATGATAGGTCAAGAAACTGTAGAAAAAGCACAATCAAAAAATATGTATATACCAAAAATAAAAACTGAAAATCTAGGCGAAGAAAAGTATATTATTCAAGATTTTGACCTTGATTTAAGTGATATGGTATATGTTCCAATTGCCAATGATATACTTATTAAAAATATGTTAAACACAAAAGAAGAAGTAATAATTAAGAAAGGTGCTGTTATAGATTTTGATACTATAAAGCCTGAAAAAACTCTTGTTGATGGAATTAGAGATATTAGCGAAATTGATTATGAAAAATGTCCCGAACTAATCCAAAAAATAGTCATGCAATTTTTGGACCATTATAGAGCGTCATTTACTGAAACAGAAGTTAGAAATATATGTTTAATGTATAGAAAAGATATAATACAGAAATTCAAAAATCAATTGTTACAGCACTTAGCAATATCATATGAAGGAATTGTCGAAGTTGTTTCCGGAATTGAAACAGTTATTGATAACTATGTGGTAGACATTACTGCAGGATTGAAGGATATCCATCAAGAACCTAAAACGGGAGAAAGTATTAGGTCTATTACTTATGAAGGATCAACAAAATCTGTAACTCCAAAATTTAAATTTGATAGTGACCCTGAAAGAAAATTTGCAATATCATGTGATTACTCAAAAGAAGTAATTCAATGGTTAAGACCAGCAGCATCACAATTTAATATTACTTACAATAGAGGAAAAAGGTATGAGCCTGATTTTGTTGTTGAAACAGAAGAGGGTTACTATCTAGTAGAAGTTAAATCACGAAGAGAAATGAGTGATCCAGATGTTTTAGCTAAGAAAGAGAGAGCTATAAACTATTGTAGAGTAGCAAGCGAATATAATATTGCAAATGGCCAAAAACCATTTAAGTATTTGTTTATACCGCATGATGAAGTAGCAACTAACTCAAGTTTTAACAACTTAAAAGATAGATTTTTAAGCGAATAAACTTTATTAAAAATATAGAATAATTACAATTACAACAATATAGATGAATAATCAAGTTGAGATAATCTACAAAGAAGACTGAAAGATTTATCAATATGTCTTTATTATAGAAATAAATCGGTTTAAGGTGATGTGTGTTTGTTTAATAATTTAAAGTTTTATAAATTACAAAATAAGGTGAAATAATGTTAAATTTTTTTAATTAATCCTAAATAGGAGGTTTTAATAATGATTGAGTTTGGGGATGATTCGATTAAACCTACAGATTGGCCAAAAACTTACAAAGAAGCCAGATTATCGAGAGTACTTGAATACATCGGAATATTTAAGAAAGACCCATCATATAAAAACAAAGAAATATTATTTGGATTAGTTAATCAAAGTGATCTAAATGAATCAGATTCAAGGGGGATTTATAGGACTACAGACTATGAGTTGATGATTATTAATTCCATATATTTAGAAGCATGGGAATTACAGTCTCCAGATATTAAGATATATCTATACAGACATATTATCAGTAAAGTTTTTAATAACAAATGGGCATCAATTTTTTTGAATAAAGAAAATGATGAAGAATTTATTAAACAAATTTCAGGATTATATACACCATTAAAAGTATTTGCGTTGACATATCACTATTATATTTTTCATAAAGATAAAAAATTCTCATCAAAACTAATTGAAATTATAAATGCTTTAATAGATGATGGTATATCTTCTGATTCGCAACAAGAGATTATTAAAGGTTTTAATATACTGTTATATGATCTAAGTTTTAACAATTCTCCTATGCTAAACGAATTTCTAAACTTTGATAGGAAGGAACTGTTAAAAGTATTTGACTTACAATCTTTACTTTTGAAAAAATCTGGATTAAATCCTAATGAAAGACCATTGTCAGGAATAGTAAGATTAACTATTACCAATTGGGTATTGCGCTCTAGATTTGGATATAATAATAGTTTCCTGCACAAATGTATATCAACTGATTCCACCAATAAAATTTCTAAAAATAATGAAGTATGGATGCAAAAAATTCAATATTTAAATGATAAAAGAGAAGGGAAAGTAGCAAAGGAAATTTTTAGCAATAAAAAATGGATTAAACATGAATGGGTAAAAAATGTTGATTTAGATTTGCAGAGAACAAGTTTTGTTAGTTCATTCGTAAAAGAAAAACCCACCGAATTAATGAAAAGAAAATATGGTAAAAATATTTACTCGTATAAAAACGATATTTTGAGAAGCAGTTTATCTCCTGTATATAGATTAAATAATAATTTGGTAATGTTAAGTTATGTTCATAATTATGACATTATTTATTCTAGAGAAGAATTTAAAGATGAAGTGAATTTTTTATGTGATATTATTAATAGTTTTCATATTGACGATGATGATAAGAACAACTTCTTTAATTCTATAATAAAATATTGGTTACTTTCTGTTAAAGATAAAAAATGGGAATATGAAAATGAACGGAGATATGAAATATTTATAGATGAAAATCTTGAGTATATTGGTTCAGTAATTGATGAAAGATTTTTAAAAGTTAAATCATTACTATTTACATATCCCGATTTCATTGGAATCGGCAGTAATAATCATCAATTAATTAAAAAAAATAGATTAGAAAAATTAAAAGCAATATCAACAAAGCCTTTTGTATTTTGTAATGATTGTTTATTTAGTGATTTTGATTTTGGAGTAAGTTTTGATAGAAACACATATAAATGTAAAAATTGTAGTTCTGAAAGCATATTTTATTATGATGAAAACAGGACCTTGTTTTAATGGCCAATAATATGTGTGCATGTCTGACTTGAAGTAATAATAAAATAGATTTCAAGTGTTGTCGAAATAGTGTTGAAAGATATATTCAAAAATGCAATTATTGCTACAGGAAACGCATCAATTATTATAAT
>JAQUZK010000038.1 GCA_028691335.1 Candidatus Izemoplasmatales bacterium | reverse complement strand
AAGCGGTGATATCGGATTAATTATGGCTAGAAGAATGCAATTAGAAGGTGCAAGTGTTCTTGGTGTAGCTGAAATTATGCCATATTCTAACGGGTTAAATCGTAATATTGTTCAGTGCTTAAATGATTTTAAGATTCCACTATTCTTATCACATACAGTAACTGAAGTAGAAAGCGATTGTAATAATAAATTAAAATCAATTACAATCCAAAAAGTTGATCAAAATTTTTTACCTATTAAAGAAACCGAGAAAATTTTTAATGTAGATACTTTATTATTATCAATAGGATTGATTCCGGATATAACTTTATTAGATAACCTGAAGGTTGATTTTGATACAAGAACAAAAAGTGTTAAAGTAAATCAAGCTTACGAAACCTCAATAGAAGGTCTATTCATTTGTGGTAATAGTTTACAGGTTCATGATTTAGTAGACAATGTTTCTAAAGAAAGCTTAAGAGCGGGGAAAGCCGCAGCTAATTACTTAAATAACCTTGTTGAAAAAAGACAGGTTATTAATGTTATTCCGGGTAAAAACACTTTATTTACTACACCACAAATGATTGATTTTGGTTGGGTAAATCAAGAATTAGTTTTAAACTTTAGAGTTCAAAAGAAAATTGACAAAGCTAAAATTAAAGTTTATCAAGGAGAAGAAGTCATTTTCGAAAAAATAAAAACATTTTTGGCTCCAGCTGAGATGGAAACACTTAGTTTTGATTATAAAAATTTACATAAAAATAAAGATCTTTTATTGGAAGTGGAGGATATATCTTTATGAGTAAAGATTTTATATGTATTGTATGTCCAAGAGGCTGTCATATCAACGTGGATGATAATAAAAGAATATCAGGTAATATGTGTAAAAGAGGAGAGTTGTATGTTCTTGATGAAATGAACAATCCTAGAAGAACATTAACATCAACTGTTAGAACAGTATTTAAGAATATACCTATTGCTAGCGTAAAGACAGATAAGCCTATTCCTAAAAACCAAATTAAAGAAGCAATGGAATTTATAAATAAAATATTGATTCATAAAGAAATGTGTGCTGGGGATATATTAGTTCAAAACTTTTTAAATACTGATTCAAATTTGATTTTAACAAAGGATGTACGAAAAGATAATTTATAAACAAATGGTGGTCGGTATCTCCGACCACCATAATTATTAATTGTCTTTTAAATTTTGAGCTTTTTGAACTAAATGATATAACTCATCTTTCGCGTCGTCACTACCTATTAAAGGTGTTAGACGTGAAAAAATATTTTGATATGATGAAGATGATTTATGAGGTGAATCCCTTAGTAATAATCCGAATTCTACCACGCAAGTACCAAACAAAAATTCATCACTAGGGATTTCTGTATATTCATTTGCATAAACTATATATTCATCTTTATTAGATACATCAGAGTCAGGGTCTTTATATCTGATTGCTAAATTAAGTAGTTCATCCTCAAAGTTTTCTCCATCATATTTCAACTCTTCAGGGATTTCAAATTCTAATGGATTAATTTCTTCATCACTATTAGCAGGGATTATTTCATAGAAGACTATTACTTCATGGCCAGCACCTAGGTCTCCAGCATCCTTATCATCATTATTAAAATCATCGTAACTTAATAATCTGTTCTCGTAACCAATTAATCGATAGCCCTTTACATGTACAGGGTTAAACTCTACTTGTAGTTTTACATCTTTAGCAACAGTTACTAAATTAGCGCCAAGTTCTGATGCGAAAACTTTTTTCGCCTCAAGAATTGAATCAATGTAGTGATATACTCCGTTACCTTTATTTGCTAGAGTTTCTAGTTTGTTATCTTTCAAATTTCCGACTCCAAAACCGAGAGTTGTTAAGAAAATACCAGATTCTTTTTTCTCTGTGATTAAATTTTCTAAGCCTCTTTCAGTGGAAACACCAACATTGAAATCTCCATCTGTTCCTAAAATAACACGATTGTTTCCGCCTTCAATATAGTTTTTAGCAGCTATATTGTAAGCAAGCTCAATGCCTTCCGCTCCAGCGGTAGAACCACCTGCTTCTAAACTGTCTATAGCATCTAGAATATTTTCTTTATTACCGACATCTCCGCCGTCTAATATCACACCGGCAGCCCCAGCATAAACTACTATTGATATTCTGTCTTGTGGCCTTAACTCATCAACTAAAAGACGTATAGCGCTTTTTAAAAGTGGTAATTTATCTTCTGAGTTCATACTTCCAGACACATCTAGTAAAAATACTAGATTACTTGGTACGGAGTCTTCAAATACAATATCTTCTGTCTTTAATCCTAACATTAACAATTGATGATTTTCATTCCAAGGAGCTTTGCTTAGCTCTTTTGTCACATGAATAACTTCATCGCCCTCAGGACCTGCAAGATTATAATTAAAGTAGTTAACCATTTCTTCGATACGGATAGAATTTATGTTAGGTAATGTATTATCATTTAACTTTCTTCTGATGATTGAATAAGAAGCTGTATCTACATCAGCTGAGAAAGTAGAAACTGGCATATCATTAGTTGATATAAATGGATTTTCCGAAATTTCTGAATACTCTTCTCCGCTTTCAGGTAAATATCCCTGGTTAATATTGTAATTAGGATCATAATAATTTTGGTTTGCAGCACATCCAACTAGCAAAAAACTTAATAATAAATAACTTAAAACAAGAACTTTTTTCACATTTTTCACTCCTTTTTGATTTAATTATATTTGATTGATGTGACAAAAAATTGACAAAAAAGAAATAATTATTTTGAACAGTTTAAATTTAATCACTTATGTGATAATCTATATTATGAAATCTCTTTGAAAAGGTGATTGATAAATATGAAGTTTTTAATTGTAGAAGATGAAAAAAATTTAAATGGTATCTTATTTGATTATTTGAGTGAGTATTTTAAAGGTTCGGACATTCATCAAGTATATGATGGAGAAAAAGCTATTGAGATTATTGAGGAAAACGTTTATGATTTAATCCTTTTAGATGTTATGTTACCTAATACTGATGGGTTTGATGTTCTGAAATATATCAGAAAAACTTCAAAAACTCCAGTAATTATGTTATCCGCTTTAAGTGATGAGGATAATCAAATTAGAAGTTATAATCTAGGAGTAGATGAGTTTGTAAAAAAACCTTATAGTCCGAAACTTGTTATAAAAAAAGTAGAAGCAGTTTTAAACAGATATCAACTTACAGGAACTAGTGGATATCAAGAATATGGCGATATGAAATTTAATTTAAAAGAGAATAAATTATATGTAGATAATATTGAGGTTAATCTAAATCCAAAAGAATGGCAATTATTTAATTTGTTTATTCACAATAAAGGAATTGTTATGTCAAGAGATAGAATTCTTAACAAAGTATGGGGATATGAGTATTTTGGAGATGAGAGAACTGTAGACACTCATATAAAAAGACTTAGAAAAAAATTGTTATCTTGTGCTTCATATATAAAAACAATACATAAAGTCGGTTATAAATTTGAGATTTAAAAAACTATAGATTGAAAAATAAATAAGGAGGGTTAAAATGAAATTTACAATTTTTTTTAAGACTTTTTTAACTCTGCTTATTTCTTTTTCAATTCTTCTAGTTTTAAGTACTTTATATTTTTATAACCAGTTTTCTGATCGTTATATTGAAGAAAATATAGAAGCGGTAAAAAATGCTATTATTAATTCTCAAGAAGATTTAGTTAATTCTGAAAAGTTAGAAAACACCCTATTAAGTGAAGTGTCAAGTGAAACTACTTTTATAAGGTATACTGACGGAATTGTTTTAGAGAGTATTGGACCTCAAGTTGTTTCTGATGAAGATTTACTTGAGTTTGTAATTGAATTGTACGATAGTGAAGACCTTATTCAGGAAGGAAAACTAAGTTATACAATCTCCCTCCAGCAAGATATATATAATGTCAGTTATATTTATAGATTTAGTGATTCAGACTACTTATTAATACTTACTAAGATTCAGTCTTTAAGAAACATTGATTTAGTCTTAAATGATATTACTTTAACTCAAGCTTTAATACTATTTGTAACAATAATTATTTTGTCGTTTTTTATATCAAAAAATATAGCAAAACCAGTTAAACAAATCAATAATTATGCAAAATCTATTGCTAAATTAGATTTTTCTAAAAATTTGACTTTGAAAAGAAAAGATGAGTTTAGAGAAGTTATCTCTAGTCTGAATGAGATGGCTTTTAATCTAAAGAAAACGTATTATGAGTTAGAACAAGCTAACAAACGTTTAGAAAACGATATAGAATATGAAAAACATACTGAAAAAAGAAAAAAAGCTTTGATAATGACTATTAACCATGAACTTAAGACCCCTTTATCCGTTATTAAAGGTATGGTTGAAGGTATGATTGATGGTGTTGGACGGTTTAAAAATAAAGAAAAGTATTTATTAGAAGTAATTAGTGAAATAGAAAAAATTGAAGTAATTGCTAAAGATTTAACTTACTCTTTAAAACTTGAAGATATCGCTAAAGAAGATGATATTACAAATATATTAACTTTAAAAACGTCGCTTAAGTCACTCAAAGAATTAGCTGTCATAAAAAACGTAAAACTGAATATGGATATTATTGATTGTCAAGTTTGTGTGAATGAAGAAATGTTGGGGATTTTGGTAGCCAATCTTTTAAAAAACGCAATAAATTATACTTTAGATAAAACCGTATATTTGAAGACTTATGAGGAAGATGAAAAAATATTAATTATAATCAAGAACAAAGGACATATTGAAGAAAACGAATTAGAACGTATTTTTGAACCTTATTATCGTGTTGATTTAGGTAAAGATGGCAGTGGATTAGGTTTGTTTATAGTAAAACAAATTTGTGATTTATATGATTTTGAGTATCGAATATTTAACGATTCAGAATATGTTATAAGTAAAATTATTATTGATAAAAATTTAAGTTGTCACAAAACTGACAAATTATAGTGATATTTTATTTTTATATAGGAGGTGGGTAATCATGAAAAAAATCTTTTTGTTAGTATCATTACTTTTAATGATGTTTTTTGTTGGTTGTGCCGCATCACCTATGGAAAGTCAAATATATATTGATGAGGATATCAGTTTTTCTTATGAGGAAGGTGAATTTTTAGATATTTCAGATAAAGACATTATTAACGGAATATTGGATCATGATAAGGATAGAGTTATTATGCTTGAATATGCAGTTGATAAGGGGAAAATCGAAAGTGTTTCAAGCAATGTAATCCACCTTCTAGATATTATTTCCGCTATCGAATTTGAATCAGAATATTCATTTAAATATATTACAGAGCAAAGTTCATCAAGTTTTAACGATTTAGCTGAAAATTACTATGATTCTTTAGATAAATTATCCATTGATGACATAATTGCTTTTAATGATTTGAAACAATTATTACTTGAGTTAAATACAATTCGAATAAATAAAATTAATTACTTAGAGTATCGTCTTAATAAAGAAATGACACAAAGCGAAATTATTGATTTAGATATTTTACAAGATTATTATTTGGTACTAATCAATAACTTTTATTCCTATGATTTATCAAATGTTGATTCTTCTCAGTTTATAAGTGATTTGATGGATATGGGCTATTTAATTTCCGAAGAGAAAAAGGCGAGCATAGAGAATGCTTTTGCAATTTATTATTTTTTAAAGTAAGATTTTTCTTTATTTTCATGTAGACCGATTTATTAATGATTAACAATATGTTACAATAAGCATAAGAACAAGATTTAAACAAATTGATGACTTTCTTAATAAAAAAAGGAGAATAATCTTATGAAAGCCTTAAATAGTTTTTATGTTTTGAGTAATGGTGTAAAAATTCCTAAAATTGGTTTTGGAACTTGGCAAATTGAACCTGGTGATAATACATATAATGCTGTAACGCTGGCTTTAGAAAACGGATATAGACATATCGATACCGCTGAAGGTTACCGAAATGAAAGTAGTGTTGGTAAAGCTATTAAAGATTCTGGTTTAAGAAGAGAAGAGGTTTTTATTACTTCAAAACTAGAGTCACATATTAAAACCTATGAAGGTGCAAAAAAAGCTTTTAATAAGACCCTTAAGGCTTTAGGCACTGATTATCTTGATTTATTTATAATTCATGCCCCATGGCCATGGAATGAAATGGGGAAAAACTGTGATGAAGGCAATGTTCAAGCTTATAAAGCTATGGAAGAGTTATATATGCTTGGAAAAATTAGAGCGATAGGAGTAAGTAACTTCGAGATTGAGCATTTAGAGAATATTATCAAGAACTGTGATATAGTTCCTCATGTTAATCAAATTGGACATTTTATCGGTTTAGATCATAAAGAACTGATTGATTATTGCGAAGAATTAGAAATATTTATTATTGCATATTCACCTCTTGGAATCGGTTATTTATTACAAAACGAGCAAATTAAAGAAATGGCGAAAAGTTATGATGTTAGCCCTGCTCAAATATGTATACGGTATTTGTTGCAAAAGGGAATGGCTCCTATTCCTAAGTCAGTCCATGAGGAAAGAATAATTCAGAATACTGAAGTCGATTTTGTAATAGAAGATAAAGATATGGTAATTTTGGATAATATAAAAGGTGACCCTCGCAGGTGGGGAGAATAATAAATCAAAACAATAAATGTAAAAGATGTTTTAATTTTTAGTGAAAACATCTTTTTATTTTTTTTGATTAATAATGATTTTAGTATCTAACTATGTTAAAATAAATATGATTGTGAGGTAAAATAAATGGAAGATTTGCGTAAGAAAATTGATGAAATAGATGACAAGATGTTAGAACTATTTTTAGAAAGAATGGCTATAGTTAAGCGAGTAGCTCTAGAGAAACAAAAGTTAAAAGTAGATATTTTGGATAGTGATAGAGAGAGTGAGGTATTATCTAGGCTAACCAGTAAAGTAGATGAAAAATATTTGGCTGGGTTGTATCCAAAGTTTATAATTACAATAATGGAGATTTCTAAACTTTATCAAGAATTGATTATCAAGGAGAGCAAGTAATATGAAATATATCGATTTAAGAAGTGATACTGTAACAAAATTAACGCCTAAAATGAGAGAAGAAATGATGAAGGCTGAAGTTGGTGATGATGTATTTAGTGATGATCCTACAATGAATGATTTGGAGGATTATACAGCTAAACTTTTTGGTAAAGAAGCTGCAATTTTTGTACCTTCGGGGACGTTTTCAAATCAATTAGCTTTGTTTACTCATTGCAATCAAGGCGATGAAGTCATTGTAGATCAAGAAGCTCATATAGTCCAGCACGAATCTGGAGCTTCACCTATTATTTCTGGTGTGCAACTTTTCACTTTGGAAAGCAAAAATGGAATATGGGATCTTGAAAAATTAGAAAGAATGATTAAAGTAAAAACTATTTCTACAACTAGAACAAAATTAGTATGTATGGAGAACGCTTTTAATGGAAGAGTAATTCCTTTAAGTTATATGGAGAAAGTATTTAATATTGCGAAGAAACATAGTTTGGCTGTTCATTTAGATGGAGCTAGAATTTTTAATGCAGCAACTGCTTTAAAAGTTCAGGTTAAAGATATAGCTAAATTTGCGGATACAGTGAGCGTTTGTTTGTCAAAGGCTTTAGGTGCTCCAGTTGGTACTATTTTAGTCGGAAACAAATCTTTTATAGATAAAGCAAGATTTAATAGAAAGATAATGGGAGGTGGAATGAGACAAGTTGGTATTTTAGCTGCTTGTGGTTTTGTGGCTGTAAAAGAAATGAGCAAAAGACTGTATTTAGATCATGAAAACGCAAGATATATGGAGAAATTACTTAGAGAGATTCCTGGAATAGTAATCGATGAAACTCAATTAGATATAAATATGGTGTTTTTTGATATTGATGATGACAGGAAATATGGTTTAGATAGTTATTTGTATGAAAAAGGAGTAAAAATATTACCTTATGAAGGGTCTTTTAGATTTGTTACACATTACGATATTAATCGTGATGAAATAAAGTCAGCGATTGACTTGGTAAAACAATATTTTTCTTCATAGTTTTGGTACACTTTCTTGTAAAGAAAGTATTGATAAAAAAAGCACTTGTGTTATAATTACTTTGGTTTAATTTAAAAACGGAGGACAATAGATGATTTTTCAAAAAGTAAAAGGGATTTTTATTGACGGAAAAAAAGATATGTGCAAGAAAAATCCACTCAAGGAGTATTTAAGTCCTAAGTATGTTTACATACCGCTGCTTCAAAGAACTACTAACCTTGAAGCTCTAGTTAAGGTTGGCGATGAAGTTAAGATAGGACAATTAGTAGCTACTAATGAACAAAGATTTAATGTAAGAGCGCATGCTAGTGTCAGTGGAAAAGTTACTTCAATAAAGAAGGTTTGGCATTCATGTGGAAGAATGGTTGATGCGATTGAGGTTGAAAATGATTTCAAAAACCAATTGCATGATTCTATTAAAGAAGAAAAAAATGTTGATGGTTTAACAAGAGAAGAACTCATTAACAAAATGGAGCTAGCAGGTTTAACAGGTTTGGGCGGAGCTGGTTTTCCAACACATGTTAAGTATAAGACTAAAGCAAAAATTAATTCAGTTATTATCAATGCGGCTGAATGTGAGCCTTATTTAACAAGTGATTTTCATTTTATTGTAAATTACCCTGAAAAATTGCTTAAGGGATCAACATATTTAATGAGAGCTGCTGGAGCGGAAGCAGTTTATATTGCTTATAAAGCTTATAATAAAGAAATTAGAGAAGCTTTAGAGGCTCACATTAGCAAATATCCTAATGTCAAATTGTTTGAGTTAAAGAATGTATACCCTGCAGGTTGGGAAAAATATATTGTTGAACAAATAACTGGTATGACATATACAGGTTTACCTGCTGATGCTGGAGTTATAGTTAATAACTCAGGAACAGCAATTATTTATTCAGATATCGTTGAAAAAAATATACCTTTAATTGCCAGACCAATTACAATTACTGGAGAAGGTATCACAAGTCCTTGTACTTATTATGTTCCTATTGGAACTAAAGTAAGTGATCTTGTTGAACAAAGCGGAGGCTATATTAAAGGATTAGATCCTTTGAAATATAATTATATAGCTGGCGGACCGATGACTGGTAGAGCGATTTTTATTGATGATTTAATCGTTAATGATACATTGGGTGCTGTCATTGTTAAACCTGTTGTTGAAGGAGTTTATCCAGAATGTTTAGGATGTGGTAGATGTGCGGATGTGTGTCCTGCTTTCTTAACTCCTACTGAAATTAAAAGCATTTGATAGAAAAGATGTCAAATTGCTTGGAGATTTAAACGCTAATAAATGTATTGAATGTGGACTATGTTCTTATGTTTGTCCATCTCATATAGAAATAACAGAAGCAGTTG
>JAQUZK010000037.1 GCA_028691335.1 Candidatus Izemoplasmatales bacterium | reverse complement strand
GTGGATTGTATGGTTTTTGAACAGTTGGTTTTTATATCATATGCATACAAACAAACTCCATACTAATTACATAGAAAACATGGTTGTGACAACACATAAAAAATATACCAAGTTGCTTCATACCTTTTTAATGGCTTTGTTATTGCGTTTTAACCGTTTTGGAGAAAGCAACTTTTTTATTTAAATAGGGTAAAATTGGTGGATTTTCACTAGTTTTACTCTTTTTTTATACTTAAAATCAGAAAAAATACGGTTTTTTTGTGGACCGGATTTGAGATCGTGAATTCGCATGGACCCTATCGAATTTGAATAATCAAATAATAATATGTAATAGTTTAAATATGTAATATTTATAAAACATTAAGTTAATTAGTGTTGAGTAGTCATAAAATAGGTAAAGTTCAAAATTTATACATCGACATGTGGAAAACTCCGTAATAAAGATACATTGAACTATGAAGACTTTATATATGTAAGGTCTTTTTTTGTGGTAAAATAGATTGGTAGAGTTCTTGTTGAATATATTCTACTTACAGTAGATGAAATTCTATTGTAATTAATGTTCATTTGATATATATTTTGGTGGAAGGTGATTTATATGAATGAAAATTTTTGCAATTTTATCAAAGAGTTAAGAAAACATAATCGGTTGACTCAAAAGGAATTAGCAAATATTCTTGGTGTTTCTGATAAAGCGGTGAGTAAATGGGAAGTAGGAGATAGTTATCCAGATATATCTTTGCT
Source organism: Candidatus Izemoplasmatales bacterium (assembly GCA_028691335.1). Classification (GTDB taxonomy): domain Bacteria; phylum Bacillota_I; class Bacilli_A; order Izemoplasmatales; family Hujiaoplasmataceae; genus UBA2289. The sequence goes on along the minus strand of JAQUZK010000037.1, from coordinate 8,767 downwards.
TTGCCCAATAGCAGAAACATTAGGAGTGAGTGTTGATGAACTATTAAAAGGTGGAGCTGATACTGTGAAAGCTGATTTTAGAGGATGTTTTAAACCACTTCTTATAAATATCGCATCGAATACAGTTTTAATAATTGCAGTTCTCGTTTTGATTTTTTTATCTTTACTAGAAACTGATTCAACTAGTTCGATTGCTTTTAGTATTACTGATCAAAAACAGTTTCTTGTCATATCTTTGATAATAGTTCTAGTTTTGTCAATTTTCATTAGTATATATAATTTCCTTCAAATCAAAAAAATAGAAAGAAGGAATAAGGATGAAGAGCTTTCTAATAAGTAATATTTTACTTGTATTTATTGTATTGCTATTTTTTCTATTTAATGGAGGCATGTTTAGCTCCATTTACTTTAGTCCTGCGCAATCATTTTTTACTAGATTGGACTATTTATTGATGGGATTGTTTGGCGCTTTGGTTTTCTACTTATTTCTTTTTGTTGTAAGAAGAATTAGTAAAGGGATAATGAGTAAGAAGCTTCGTGACTTACTTTTTTATGAATTGAATTCTGTAATTATTATTTTACTTGTTTTTTGTTTAGTGTTTGGCTATTCAGTTATGTATCCAAATACATTCATTAGTAATTTAAATGCTGGTTATATTGAAGTTAGATATATGTATATTGGTGTATTATATATTGTGGAATTATTCTTACTGATACTAATAGGAATGAAATGGAATAAAGGGTTGAACTCAAATCAACTACCTAGAAAATAGTGATATTATCCGACTGGATTTGAACTAAGTATTTTGATATAATTTTTTAAAAAATGAGAGATGAAAAAATCAGAACTAATTTTCTGAAATAAATAGGGTAGAAAACTAATAAGTTTCTACCCCTTAAGTATTAAGAAACACACTGAAAGTGTAAGCGAAAAATTAAGTCGATACGGACAAGATAGGTTAAATATTCAAAGATGCTTTCCTTTAAAAGCATCTTTTTTAGTTTTTTGTAGTTGACAATGTTATAACAATTGTATATACTATTTGTAGAAGGTGGTGTTGTATATGAATACTCAAATTAAGAAAATCGGCAATAGCAAAGGTATTATTATACCCGCTCCGATAATTAAAATGTTAGATTTAAAAGAGTTTGAAGAGTTAAGCATAAAAGTTGAGGGTGATGATATAATATTATCCAAAGCAGAGGTCTTTGATCCTAAATCTTTAGATGAACTATTCAAAGAGTTTAACGGTAAGTATGAAGGTGAAGTTGTTTTCGATGACGTTAAAGGTAGAGAAATATGGTGAATCAAGGAGACATAGTTATAGTTGATTTTGATCCTTCGTTAGGCTCAGAGCAAAAAGGGAAAAGGCCTGGAGTTGTTGTTAGTAATGACACATATCACGTAAAAACTAATGGTTTTGCTATAGTAGTACCTATTACTTCAGACAGAGCTATCAAATATCCTCTACATGTGGATTTAGATTCTAGAACAAAGACTTATGGGCAAGTGATGTGCGAACAATTAAAAACAATGGACACAAAAGTTAGAAATTTAAAAACAGTTGAAAAAATGCCTAAGGATTTATTAGATAAAACACTAAAGATTATTAAATTGCTTTTTTGAAGTATATATTTTTTTTGAAAACTTGATTGAGGCGAAGATTTGAAATTGTTTTTTTGTATTATATGTTTCAATCATTTTTGAAAAAAAGCAACACACAATATTTTAGGGTAAAACTCCGTCATAAAGACGCAGGTTAATTATACTAGGTTGCTTTATACTTTTTTAATGGCATAATTAGCGTGTTATAGCCGTTTAAAAACAAAGCAACTTTTTTATTTAAATTGAGTAAAATTAATGATTTTCGTTGATTTTACTCTTTTTTTCTACTAAAAATCAAAAAAATGATTTTTCGTGAACAGATTTTGGGTTTGTGAATTTGCAAAGACCCTATGAAATTTTAACTGAACTCAAAATGCAACGGAACTTCTTATTTATTTAGAACAACCGTTGCAAATTATTTTTTATATGAACTGATAACAAAACGTTGTACTTTGATATAATAGAAGTATATCCTGGAGGTATCAAACAAAAGATAAAAAGAAAAAGAAGAAATCTTATACCGACTCTTCTTTCCTATATAATATTTGGTTGGTCTATATTATTATCTTCTAACAATTTCTTTTTAGTTAAATCAATGAGAAAAGATCCTAGAGGAGCCGTTATGAATATTGATATTACTGCAATTGTTAGAATTATATTACCCTTGCTAATCCCCTCTGATAAAGGGATTGCTGCTATTGAAGCTTGTACAGTTGCTTTTGGAAGATAAGCAAACACTGCGAATGTTCGCTCCTTTAAGTTGATGTTTTTACTTCTTGTCGAGATCAAAACTCCAACAGCTCTAAATGATAGAAGAATTAATATTAGGCTTGTTGAGATAATTAACAGTGAAGGTAAGGATTTGATATCTACAGCCGCACCAATTAAGACAAATAGTAGTATTTCAGAAAAAACCCAGATTTTTTCATATTTAATGACTAATCTTTTAGCTAATATCTCATATTTAGCTAATATTGTAACACCTAAAGATAAAGTAGCAAGAAGTCCGGAAAAAGGTATAAACTCAAGTTTTTCTATGGTCAGTAAGAATAACCCAGTACTTAGAATTAACAATACTTTAGAAGTATCTCTTAAATGATATTTTTTAAACAACCAGACTAGTAATACACCTAAGGCTACACCAGCTAATATCCCTGACAAAATCGCTATTGGAAGTTGAATGAAATTTAAAAACGAAAAATTTTCTCCAGACTTTGCCATGGCAAGGATTGATGTAAATAAAACTATAACGTATACATCATCTACTGAAGCTCCAGCCATTATCATTTGAGGTATAGATTTTTTAGTGCCTCTTTTTTCTTCCATCAGTAACAACATTTTTGGTACCACAACAGCTGGAGAAACAGCTGCTAAAATACTTCCTAGAAGGGCTGCTTCTAGAAGCGTAAAATCTAATAATAGCGGTGCGAAAATCATTGTTGCTATAATTTCAAAAGTAGCTGGTAAAAAAGATAAAAGTATAGCATTTTTACCAACAACTTTTAAGTCTTTAATATTTAATGATAATCCAGCTCTTAGTAGAATTATTATTAATGCTATTTGTCTTAAATCAGATGAAATGTTTAAAATATCTGGAGCTATTAAGTCCAAAACGAAGGGGCCTAGTATTACCCCTGCTAGCATCATGCCAATAATTTTTGGGATTCGTAATTTAATACAAATTTCTGATAAAATAAAACTACTAATAATTATAAGTGATAATGATAGTAACATAATTCTTCTCCTAATAAAAATGACCTCTACGACTAAAAAATCGTAGAAGTCATCAGCTTTTTTAGCGGTTTTCGATTAAACGATGGGAGAACTTCATTCCCTGATAAAAATTATACTTTTTATATGTGATTAAATCAAATAGAACTTTCATTTTCAACAATTCTTAAGGTTTTAATTTGCATTTCATGCTTTTTAAAGAAGATATATAATGCTGGTAAACCGATTAAAGATATTATTACTCCTAATCCAAGTATTATATAGCTTTCATAGTATATAGAAAAGCGTTGAGTTATAGGGGTTAGAAGAACGAATGAAAGATATATATATAGGTAATTTATGAACTGTATTTTTTTTATTGATAACTTTATAACCATTATTAGAACTAGTATGAAAATATAGAGCGATAACAAAAGGCTTATATAATTTATAGTTTCACTATATTTTGAAATTAATTCTATATTATTTAACATGATAGTTATTTGAGGCGTTAAAAAGGTGGTGAAATAATTAAATATATTTATAATAAATAATGAAATAATATATATACCTAATAATTTAATTACTGATTTGTTAAAATCTAACCTTTTCAAATGTAAGTATAATACTATATAAGCTAAAATGGCAATAAGAGACATGTCTAGTCCAATAATTGTTAATAATGTACGTACTATAGACAATGATTCAATCTCATCTATGGGAGCACCCTGAATAATTAGATAGTTTGTGTAATTTCCAACTAAACTAGAAACAATGAAGAATAAAAATGGAATAAGTAAGAGAAAAGCTACATTTTTGCTGACATTTCTTATTTTGGACTCGCTTAATAATTCTGATTCATCATAGTGATTTTTTTCATATATAGCAAAAATAAAATATGTTATACTCAAAGATAAAAAAGATAAACCAATAAGTATAGCTCCGATTATAATACTAGCTTGGTAGTAATAAAAAGTTAATAGATTCAATGAAAACACTAGAAAAAAGATAAGAATTCTAACCAGTATGTTTCTTAAATATTTCTTATTGTCTAAATTCAAATACTTATAATGTAAATACAAGTTGTTTTTCTTTAGTTTAAATACAAGAATAATAAAACCTGATGTTATAAATGTAGAAGTGAAATATAAATTTGGTATCTTACTTCCTTGAGATTTAGCTACTCCAATAAAGTGAATAAGAAATGCACCAAATAGCATAATACTAAAAAAAATATTTGTTATTCTCCCTAATAGTTCTTCCTTTCTTTCATCATTATCAAATGCAAAACCGGCCTTAATTAGCAGAAGAATTATAGAAACAAAAAATAAGAAACTTTCAACATAATAATTAGAAAATTCATACTGTTTTAATAACAACTTTATTAAGACAGCTAATGTAACAACGATCATAGTGTAATATATTACTGTTGATTTTACTGAGTTTAGTCCTTTTTGTAATCTCTCATCATTCATTTTCTTTATCCCTCCAGAATAATTCATCTAGTTTTGAGTTAAGTTCATAACATATAGCAAGACATAGATTTAGACTTGGATTGTATCTCTCTTGTTCTATAAGAACGATTGTTTGTCTAGATACATTAATCTTTTTTGCTAATTCTGCTTGAGAAAGGTTCATAAGCACTCGCTTAGATCTCATTTTATTATTCATTAACTCATCACCTCTATAATGAATATACAATATAATGTACAAAATGTCAAATATATATTACATAATATAATAAAAAAATATGGATTAATCCATATTTTAAATTTATTAAAAATTTAGTTCTTTTCCACATTCCCTACAAAATTTATCTTTCTTTTGATTAATTTTTCCACACTCACAACGATAATTTGGATTATTAGTTAAATCGTACCCACAAGATGAACAAATTTTTTCATCCGCATCAATTTCATCTCCACAATTTGGACATTTTTCTCTATCGTCAAGATATTTAGTGGTTACTTCAGCTACTACTATAGATAAGCCTGCGAATAAAACGTACATACTTATACCAAAGACTATTCCCCCACCTAAGAACATAAACATATGTGAAATTGGATTAAAAGGCTTTATTTCAATTGGTTCGGTAGGTATGTCAGAAGGATCAAATCTAAAAGTTTGTCCCATAGCTCCGTTAATAAAGCCAAGAAAACCAGTAATTACCATTATAATACCTGTAATAGCTCCTATACCTCCAACAATAAGCAATATTCTTCTTATTTTTTTCGCTTCTTGAGAATTAGTAGTATGCTTTGCTTTATAAAGCAACTTCTTAAGATAGTTTTTAGTGCTTTTATTGTTATAACTTGATGCATTATGGTTATATGAAGAATTATTGTATTCAATTTCCTCATTAACTAGCTCATCAACTGTAACCCCTAAAGCTTTTGCTAAAAGTGTTGAATTATATAAATCAGGTAAACCTTCTCCTCGTTCCCATTTAGAAATCGCTTGTCTACTAACACCAATTCTTTTTGCCAGCTCATCTTGTGTTATGTTATTTTTTATTCTTAAGTCATATAGTTTATTTTTGAATGAATTCTGCATAAATATCCCCTTTTTTTTAATTACTTTACTAAAAAGTATAGTATATTTTCATAATAGTTTCAAGAATTAATTCAATTACATTTTAGCAACCATTGGTTGCTTTTTAACTAAACGGGCTTCATTTTCTATACTTATTTTAAAATATAAGTTTTCATGATATAATTTTTATATATATGAGGTGGATCATATGGAGTACAATTTTAAATACTTGAATAGGAAAAAAACAGATTCAATCAAATGGAAAATCGCTCAAAATTTATGTGACAGTGAAGATTGTTTTGATTTTTCTATTGCTGATTCAGATTACGAAACGGCTCCTGAAATAAAAAAAGCTATGATTGAAAGAATTACCCATGGAGCCTTTGGATATATTTCTATAGGCGATGATTATAAAAAAATTCTAATAGACTTTTATAATAAACATTATGGATTGAACATAAGTGAGAATCAAATTATCCCTATACCAAGAGTAATGAACGGAATTAGTGTTATTTTAGATTTATTCCTAGAAAAGAAAGACTCAGTAATTATTCAAACGCCAGTTTATCCAGCGTTTAGGCATGTTATTGAGGCTAATGGTTTATTATGTATTACTAATGAACTAATAGAACTAGAAGATACTTATGAAATGAATTATCTAGATTTAGAAGATAAGTTTAAAAATAGAATTAAAACACTTATCATATGTAATCCGCATAATCCAGTAGGGAGAGTATGGAGATATAAAGAACTAGAGAAATTAATCAATTTAGCAAAAAAATACGATGTTCTTATAATATCTGATGAAATACATGCGGATATAATAATGCCCGGATATGAGTTTGTTTCTCTTGCTAACTTTTTTTCCGAATATCAAAATATTATAATTTTGAATGCACCATCCAAAACTTTTAATCTCGCTGGATTACAACTAGCTAATTTACTAACCCCAAAAGAATATCTATTAAAGAAAATTACTTTCGAATATGAAAGATTACATCTATCAACCCCAAATTTAATGGCTCTAGTAGCTATGGAAGCCGCTTATAAACAAGGAAGAAAATGGCTTTTAGCTCAAAGAGAGCATGTGTATGGTAATTATCTTTTACTTAAGAGTAAACTTGAAGATTTTAAGTTAAAAGTATTTAAATTAGAAGGAACATATCTTGTCTGGATAAAAATCGAGTTTGATAATATTGATAGTACCATCTTATACGAACTTTTAATGAAATCTAGGGTAATTGTATCAGATGGAAAAAAGTTTGAAAGTAACGGTAGTTTTATTCGTTTTAACTTAGCCTGCTCTAGAGAACAATTACAAGTTGGATTGAATATTATTATCGACTGTTTAAAAAAAATTAAAACTACAGAAAAGTAGTTTTAGTTTTCAAAAATAATTAGACGATCTTTTAAAACAACTTTACTAAACAAGAATGTTTTTCTTATATATTCAAAAGTTTCTTTTGAATAGAAGAAAACATGCGTTTCATCATTTTTATAATGCCACTTCTTAAAATCGATATCTGGCTTAAAAATATCAGTCATGATGTAAAGTTTACCGTTAGTTTTCAATAATTTTTTTAATAGCTGAAATTCTTTTTTTGGATTATGGAAATGTTCAATTACTTCACAAATAATTATAAAATCATATTTTTTATTCAATAAATACTCGTTCTTATGAAAAAACGGATCATAGACTTCTATATTATATCCTTTTGTGTTAAGAATATTAGTTATGACTGGACCAGTTCCAGCCCCAAAGTCAAGACCAAGCTCCGATGTTAAATTATTTTGAATAACTGCATCTACAATGGGCTTAACAAAATTTTGATATCTAATATCAAATATGTCATTATTATGCAGTTTGTATCTATTTTCTTCCTGGTCTAAAGTTAGATAATACTTAGAATTCATTTGAATAGAATTGCAATATTCACATCTTAGATATTCTCGCTTCCTTGTTTTTTCAAAAAAAGTAGTGGGATTTCCGCATAAAGAACAAGCTAAATAATCAGTCATCTAAATCCTCCGTGGATCAATAATTTTTGTTAGACATATTATATCATAATTCATAAGAATGTATAAAGGAGACTCTTAAAGTGAAGAACACAAAAAAACAATTACTTGAAATATATAAAGAAATAGAAATTCGAATAACGAAAATAGATTTTGATAATCTATATAAAGGCTTTTCTGTTTATGATTTTGCCCTATATAATGAAAAATACGTGGTTTTAAAAGATAGGATTATACCTTACGATAGTCGATTTGTCGGAAATACTTCGATTGAATTTGAAGGAAAGATAATTGCTATATGGAGAATAGATTCCATTTATATACATTATAATGTTTTAGCGAGTAAGATAGTTCATGAAATGTTTCATGCTTTTCAAATGTCTTTTAGTGAAAAAAGATTTCCTAATGAATTCCAAGGTCTTTTTTATCATTATGAAAAATATAATATATCCATGAAATTTGATGAAACTAAATTTCTATTGATGGCTTATGATAACGATGATTTGAGTGCATTAAGAAAATTTGTAAGTTTAAGAGAAAAAAGAAGAAGGGACTATGAAATAGAGATTAATTTTGAAGAAGGAATTGAAACTATTGAAGGAATGGCTAAGTATATAGAGCTTAAAGCTTTACAAACTCTAGATATTGAGGAATATGAGAAAGCATACGACAAACTAAAAGAAGAGATAAAAAATATCAAAAATTATCTTCCTATAAGATCAGTTTCCTACAGTATTGGTGCGTTGATTATTATGACAGCTGAACGATTTAAAAAACCAATTTATCACCTCATCGGAGAGGAAGACAAAAACATTTATCATTTGTATTTTGATGAAACAGAACATTTGGAATTTTACTATGAACATTCCTACAATGATCTACAATTTTTAGAGAATTATTATC
>JAQUZK010000036.1 GCA_028691335.1 Candidatus Izemoplasmatales bacterium | reverse complement strand
ATCAAGTATTTGTGCAAAATCACTAGTCATATTTTTAGGTACGTTGCACACCCCAATATATTTAGAAAAATCACAATGTCTAAATACCGCTTCGCTGATTATACCAGTAGGGTTAGTAAAATTAATCAGCCAAGCATTATCACAAAATTTACGCATATCTTTAATAATTTCAAAGACTATTGGAACTGTTCTTAAAGCTTTAAAAAGTCCTGCGGCACCTGTGGTTTCTTGTCCCAGCATTCTATGATTACCGGGTATTCTTTCATCTAATACTCTAGCGTCTAACTGTCCAACTCTGAACTGTGAAATTACAAAGTCCGCTCCTTTTAAGGCTTCACTTCTATCTAAAGTTAAATAAAGTTTTATTGGTAAGTTAGCTTTTTTAATCATTCTTTTCGCAAAAGATCCAATTATTTCTAGTTTTTCTTTTCCTTCTTGGATATCAACTAGCCAAAGTTCTTTTGTTGGAAAATCATCATAATGATTAATCAACCCTTCAACTAGATCAGGAGTATAACTAGATCCGCCGCCTATAGCAACAATCTTAATTCCTTTTTTCATAACTTACCTCCATATTTTTTAGTAGGTTATTAAGCAGTTTTCTTAAAAAACTTAGTGTAAAGAGCTAGGAAAATAATTACTCCCTTTAAAAAAACTTAAAAATAATAGAATGATTATTTTATTACATATGATACTTGACCTAAGATAACTCTTCTTTTTGCGCCCGTTGCGCTAGGAACATTTCCTGGCATATGGTTTAATGTTTCGTTAGCTAAAACCACAAAAGCAAGAGCTTCTTTATAATCACTTGATATACCTAAGCTATCTATAGTATCTACATGACAACATTTTGAGTATTCTTTTATTAGTTTGATTAAAGTTTGGTTGTGAGATCCGCCGCCACTAACATATATTTCATGGATATCTTCATGAATAAAATCTTTGAGAGCTTGTGAAATTGTATATGCGGTAACATTGGTTAATGTAGCTACTATATCTTCACTTTTGTTAGTTTTATATTTTTTTAGGAGGTATCTAGTATAATCTACTCCAAAGTCTTCTCTACCTGTAGTTTTTGGAGGATATCTTTTAAAGTAATCATGATTAATGATTTCTTCAAACATTGATATTATAACTTTTCCTCTTCCTGCAATTATTCCTGATTCATCATAAGATTTATCATATAATCTTTTTACAGCTTCATCTATCATCATGTTACCTGGACCAGTATCAAAAGCAATAATAGAATTAATATCAGAATCTTGTTTTAAAAAGGTAATATTGCTGATGCCACCAATGTTTAGAAGGACTCTAGATTTTTCTTTTGATGAACACATCAAATAATCAAAATAAGGCACTAAAGGTGCACCTTTCCCCCCAGCGGCTATATCAGCTGCACGAAAAGCTGACACAACTGTGCAGTTTGTTAAATTAGCTAATACTGATCCATCTCCTATTTGTAAGGTTGAAGCAGTGACATCAAATGAATTTTTATCAATATGATAAATAGTTTGTCCGTGGGATGCTATAAAATCTATTTCACTTAGATTAATTGCATAGTCTTCACAAAATTTTGTAATTGCTTGATAATAAGCGAATGCGACTTCAAAATTTAAACTAGTGATTAACTTCACTGAACTTTTATTAATGTCCATAGCCATATTTAATTTTTTTAGTAATTTTTCATCATAACTATAAGTATTTGAAGCCAATACTTTTGTTTGAGTATCAAATCCACTCCCAGATATTTCAGTAAAAACAATATCAATTCCGTCAAGAGAGGTTCCGCTCATAAGCCCAATAGCTTTTTTCTTCATTAATTTCACCTAATAAATTAATTATAGATTCACTTACTATAATAATCAATATAGCCAAGTGCTTTCGGTTATTTTTTTCATAAATAAAAAAAATGATTTTTTTTTAAAAATCATTTTCCTAGCGTTTATATTTTTTAAATGTTTCATAAGTAGTTTCAATCATTTTAACACTCTTATCAATATCAATATAAGCACAATTGGTAAATAAAGCATCCACCATTGCAAACTGTGACATTCTAGAGGTCATCGCAGCCGATCTAAACTCACCTTCCAATGAAGTTGTAAATAATACAATATCGCTTAAACCAGATAATAAACTTGTTCCTAATTTTGTTATAGAAACTATTGTGGCTTTCTTCTCTTTAACAAGTAAAGCAGCACTAATTATTTCTTTTGTTTTTCCTGAGTTTGAAACAAATATAGCCACATCATTCGAATTAAGGAATGATGCATCAACTAGCTGCTCGTGACTTTCTTCTTGAGCGATTGCCAGTTTGTTAATTCTTCTCAGCTTCATTTCCAAATCTTTACAGACAAGGTAACTAGATCCTTTACCAAATATAAAGACTCTTCTAGCTTTCATAATTGACTCTGCTGCCTTATGTAAAGCTACTGGATCAAGAATTTTCAAAGTTTCTTCAAGAATGCGAATATTATTTTGAATAACACTTTCTCCAAAATTTGTATTCTTTGAAAGAATTACATCATTGTACTCTTTATCTTCAGGAATTTCGATTTTCGCATTGGAGAGTATAAAGTCAATTTTAAAATCTTTAAAACCTTTATAACCTAATTTTTTGCACATTCTTACAACAGAAGCAGGTGATGCATAAGCTGCTTCTGCAATCTTTTCAACATAAAAATCTTTAATCACAGCTTTGTTTTCAATCAAGTAGTCTAACACGGCTCTTTCAGCCATACTTAGGTCTTCTTTATATTTTAACATATTGAGCATAACACTCATTTAAATCACCTCTACTTAGTTATAAATATGTAAGCGTTTTATCACAAAAATATTATATCATATATTGAAAAAAATGTAAGTACTCTTTATCCTTTTTTTCACGACCGTCTGTTAAATAGTAAAAATAAAATTTATAATATAAAGAAATATTGTATTATTTCATTTATACTCTACAAGTTTACGCTTTAAAAAAATGTTTTTTATTCTATGTACTTAAACAAGATTTTTCTCTACTTTATTTTGAAGTTATTTAATGTTTGATATCTTTTACATTATTGTACTTGTTTTATTAATCATCACATATGCTATTCTAATATAGACTTCTACATGATTAATCGTTCCTCTATAAGTTCATTTCTTAAACCTCAATGAAACACATTTTCGCACTCATATATTTAACATCAAAAGACCATCAATAGATGAGCTTACTAGACTATCCGTTTCTGATCGCACTTATTGGTGGTAGATTACTAATCCTAATTGTCGGAATTAGAGATGAAACAATACTCATGATTGTAATCAATATTAACCCGTATATAAAAACAACCCAGTCAATGTATAAAATCCCTACTGTTAGACTCCAAGATGCTGTAATCTCATGATTTTGGATTCTAATCATAGCTATTGTCATAAAAATTGAAATAATATATGAAATTAATATTAAAATAAAATTTTGAAGAATATAGATCTTTGCAATATCAGAATTATGGACTCCTAAGGATCTAAGAATCCCAATTTCCTTACTTTTCACTAGTATAGAGTATGTAACGTGTGATGATATCATTAGCAATGATATTACAATAAATAAACCACCTACTAATTCTATAATTGGAACTGTATTTTCAATAATTATATTCATACTATACAACTCATTGCTATATATATTATGATGTTTTAAATTATAATCATTTAGCAATTTTATTAAATCATTAAATACATCTTCCTTATAATTCAAATCAACGAATAATCCGACTGTCCACCCATCCGAGTAATTATTATAGTCTAAATATTCGAACATTTCTTGACTAAATATCATGTGTATATTATTACCAGCGTTAAAATCATCAACTATTCCTGTTATAGTATATGGCACTTGACCCTGGTTATAGGCGCTTAAATCTAAAGTAATACTTTCACCGATATATTCGCTAATGGCTTGATAATCTCCAGTAATGTCACCAGCAATAATAGTTTGATCTAAATAAATTTCAAGTACAGATAAACTTATTGCAATCTCATTATCATTCGAAGGATATGATCCAACAAGTATATCATCAAAATCAATAATCGGAGAGCCGATTAGTATATTCTTTGAAAACCCTTCTTCTACTTCAAGCATTTTACCTGTTGTATGTAAAATCTCATTATACGTATCTTCGGTCGAATATATAGTACTATAATATAAGCTTTGATTAACAAAAAAACCATTTTTTGATAACTCTGAGTAATCGTTAGATTCTTTATAATAGTCTTCATAATCAGTATTGATAATCGCACGGATTCTTAATTGCTTATGTCCATCAGATATAGTTTTTCCAATGAGAGATGTCAAATCATTTACATCACTAAAAACATTATACTTAACCATCATTGAACCCATATAATCTGTGATTGCAACATCTCCTACTTCACTTAGCGGAAAACCATATAAAATAGAACCATTAAAATCATCATTCACTATACAGATGTTAGAAAAATATAGCACATCTGAATAGAAATCAGTCTCTAACTTAAAAGGGGTAAAAATAGAGTTATAATTTCCATAAGAAGTGATAGGTCTTGAAATAATTTTAAAAAAATTCATATCTTTATTAGTATCAATAATTTGATTTATTTCCTCTTGATCTAGAGATTTGTAAAATACATCACCCCCATGATCATTGCCTTTATATATAGCCAGTGATTCAACTCCCGACTCATCAAAAACATTCATTGTTGCTTTATCAAAGTCATAATTATAATATGTTAATCCCAAATTAATAAGAAACAAAGCGATGCAAAATAGAATTAAACTCAATATCTGTTTAAAACGAATAACACTAAGAAAATTATATAAAAATTTAAACAATAATATGATACTAATATTGCCTTTTTTTAAAGATTCTCTATTGTAAGTGGTAATGTCTTTTTTATTTAAGTTGGTTTTTGCAATATTTCTGTCAGATTTAACTACACCGTTTGATAGTTCTATCAATCGATCCGCAAATTGTAAGGCAAAATATCTATCATGTGTAACAACTAAAACTAACCTTTCTTTTGATAGCGCTTTAAGAAGGCTAAGTATTTTTAAACCATTCTCTGAATCAAGATTTCCAGTGGGTTCGTCAGCTAAAATTACCTCTGGTCTTTTTATCAAAGCTCTGGCAATAGCTATTCGTTGCTTTTCTCCACCACTAAGTTCTGAAGCCTTTCTATTAATAAAATCAACCATATCTACTTCAATAAGACTATTTAAAATTTCTTTTTTCACTTCAATTTGATTATTACTTTGTATTTCTAACGCTAATGATATATTATCCTTCACTGACAATTGATCAATTAAATTAAATTCTTGAAAAACAAAACCAATATGATAATTTCTATAATTATCAAGCTGCTTTTTATTGTAATCACAAATATTTCTTCCATTAAAGCATATTTCACCCGAAGTGCAGTTATCTATACCCCCAATCAAATTAAGTAATGTAGATTTGCCACTACCACTTTTACCAAGTATAAAAACCATACCCGTACTAGGTAAGGATAGGGATATGTTATTTACTGCTATATGGTTATGTTGCTTGGTATTATAAATCTTTTTAACTCTATTTATTTCTAGCATATCTTCTCCATTCAATTCTCAAAAAAAATTAATCACCGTAATACCTGTTTGGTTGCCTTAAGTAATCTATAAGTACAAAGGCGCCATAATTATCTTGAACATATATAAAAGGATTACTATATCGAGAATAACTACTATAAAATGTAAAGTCTTTATACAAACTAGTATACTCAAGAATCGAAAAATCATAATCATAATGTGTGTTTTTTGTGAACCAAGAACCTGTAGTAAATGAAAACGCATCATATTCGTACTCCACTACAACTATAACTTGAAGTCTAAATAAATATCTTGTACCATGCTGAAAATAAATTGTCTCTCCTCCCTGATAATATGGAGAACTAGATGTGTTAGAAACCGTAACAGAATAAGATATAGCTGTGGATGTAACCGATGTGTTAGAATATTCATAAACATCATCTATATATGCCATAATTGAGGTGTCTATACTTTTACCGACACTTACACCATTAACTGGTATCTCTGCTCCAATATAGTTATTTACTGTGTAAGAAAGACCCCAAGATGTTCTCTCAGACTTATATTCAGTATTTGAGATGGAATAAGTATAATTAATATTTGAAGATTCACCATACACAAGCATTTCAGGACTTATATCATCCTCAACAAGATCTGAATGATTAGCATTAACTATCTGACCATGTGTATCAAGAAGAATTGGATATCTGTATGTCAAAACTTCAACTTTTGGTAGATAAATCCATTCAGTAACTATTCCAAGCCAATTTTTTGTTTTTGCTAGTTTAATATCTTCTCGAACACTTCTAGTTACAAGAAATGAAGTGCCGTAGACATCATCAGCAGCAATGTTAGTAGAAGAATTAGTGAAATCCTCAGTAGCATAGCATACTTGACCCGCTAAACTCTCGTCAAATATGAGAGCTTCAATCTTCTTTGCATTTAAAGACAGATAGGATAACACTGTCATCATCAATGTTAAAACAATTAAAGCTTTTTTTATTTTTCATATTCCCTTCTATTCTTCTCTAAAAAGAATGATTACATTTAGTCATTTCATTCTCTGAAATTTAATTTCATTAAGTGTTTGTATACTAGCACATCAACATTGAATAGTCAACATGCTACCTAGTTTTTTTCTTAATTTCGTGTAGAAAACCTATCACCGAATTATTCTTGAATATACACTTATACTACCATCAATTCAATAATTTAACATATACCAATATTCTTGCAATAACCATTAATATCTACAATAGATATCATTTATATTCATTTGCCAACTTTTAAAATCCTTAGTTTTTCTTAACAGAACAACATAAAGCACTTAAGCTAAAAAAAATCTTAAAAATCAAATAAATTATAAAGCTAAAAAATAAAAAATCGATTATGCTTAATCGCACAATCAATTTTTTAAATTTTATTAATTAAATTACTTTTTCTGGATTAAGAATATTATTTGGATCAAAAACCGCCTTTATCCCTTTCATTAGTTGAATTTGCTTTTCCCCCAACTGTTTTCTTAAATACTCTTTCTTAGCATATCCAATCCCATGTTCTCCTGAAACCATACCAGAAAATTCAAATGCTTTAGTATACAATTTATCAAAACCAATTTTTAGCTTTTCTTCCCATTCTATATCCGAAAGATTGTCTTTACAAAAATAAATATGTAAATTACCATCACCAGCATGACCAAAATATGGAATTCGAATATCCAGTTCTTCACTAAGATTTCTTGTGAAATCTAGATACTGAGTAATTTGTGATCGTGGTAGAACCACATCACATTCATCAATCATTGTGGTAGAAGCTTTAATAGCTTCCAAAAACGCTCCTCTTGCACTCCATACGGACTGTTTTCTTTCTTCTGTGTCAACCAAGTAAACGTCAATAGCCCCAAGATCATCAACACATAATTTTGATATTATATCAACATTGTAATCTATTTCATCTTGAGTAGAACCATCATATGAAATAAGTAAATATGCCGGATAATCTGCATTAGGTATTTTTTTCCCTAAATAAGATTCACTGAACTTTAAAGCATCGTTTTCTAAAAATTCTACTGCGGTTGGAAGTGTATGATGAGTAATCACTTCAGGAACTGCTGCTATTGCTTTTTCTTTATTCTCAAAAGGGATTAGCAAACTAACTGTCATTCTTGGTAAAGGAATCAACTTAAGTGTAGCCTCTACTACTATTCCTAAACTTCCTTCTGAACCAATAATCAAATCTTTCAAATCATAACCAGAGGAGTTCTTAACAACTTTTCCACCAAATTTAACTAGTTCTCCATTTGCTAAAACTACTTCTAAACCTCTAATCCAATCTCTAGTTACTCCATATTTAACAGCGCGCATTCCTCCAGCATTTGTTGCTATATTTCCACCAATAGTCGCGGATTTTTCACCCGGGTCTGGTGCGTAAAATAATCCTTCTTTTTCAACATACTCATATATATCCATAACTAAGACACCTGGCTCTAATCTTAGAGTCATGTTTATTTTATCGAGTTCAATAAATTGATTCATCTTAGACAAATCTAATAAAATTCCACCTTTAATAGGGACGCAAGCGCCCACTAGTCCAGTTCCACTTCCTCTAGTAGTTACAGGAATCTTATATTTATTGGCGTATTTAATTATCTCTTGGATTTGCTTTTTATCAGTTGGGTAGATATGAACTTCTGGATAAGCGTAAACCGTTTGTAATTCATCATGTGAAAAGTCTTCTTCTATATCATCTCTTAAGATTATATTTTCTTCTTTAACTATACTTTTTAAAAAAACAAAATCATCATTATCCATTATTTTATAATTCATAAATTATTTTCCTCCTTAAGAGTTTTTTTCATAGTAACAAAGCTCGATACTACTTGAAATCCATACTTTTGATAGATATATTTTGCTGGATTATTTCTTCCGGTAAATAATGTCATATATGTAGAACCTATTTTTTTAAGTTCAACAACTAAATTTTGAAACAAATAAGAGCCTAAATGATGTTTCCGGTGTTTTTCTTGCACCATTATCCCAGAAAAATATCCTCTTCCATCGCTTTCAACTTTTAAAGGTCCTGCAAATCCAACAACATCATTCTTATATGTTGCGATTAATAAGGGTAATGGCTTATCGCTTAACTGATTTTCAGTCAAAGTCTTACTCCAATATTTGTGATTTAAACTCTCAATGAAATCAGAAAACTTATGATGTTTCAAATCATCATAAAAACAAACGTTATAGTCTTTATCATAAATTATTTTTTCATTGAAATTTAGTTTATTAACTAGATTTCTATAATAAGTATCTTGGATAGAGTTTTCTTGATAATCTAATTTTAATAAAACTTGATGCAAACTAGAATTTAAGTTTACTCCTTGAGCATTTGGATGTCTTATTAATGGTAAGGGATTAAACTCAAGTTGTACTGGATTAAAAAAATGAAACCATAACTCTTTTACTGATGATAACTTAGCTTTGTCTTCAAAAAGTGTCAATAATTTTTCTTTGATCTGATCCGAACCATATACTAACGTAATATAAGCTTTCTCATTTTCAATTACACTAGATAGAAAGCCATTAATATCATCATTTATAGTTGAAACTAAATATTGTCGACCTTTTATAATTTTTTTGATAAACTCATCATACTCCAAAAGACAATAATTTGTATTTTCCCTTGTGTATTTTAGATAATAATCATATATTTTTTTTAAATACGCTATTTCTTCATTCATATTTAAATATTCTCCAAGATTTGATTAATCCTAGGGATTATCTCATAGATATCTGCTTGGATTGCATAATGTGAAATATCAAATAATTTATTGTTTAAATCTTTATTAATTGAAATGATAAGTTCAGAATCTTTCATTCCTTCAATATATTGAACAGATCCACTGATACCGAGATTAATAATTATTTTTGGTTTAACAGTTCTTCCGCTTAAACCAATTTGTTTTTTTGCATCAAACCAACCTTTTTCAATCAAAGGTCTTGTACAAGCTATTTCAGCATTTAATCTATTTACTAGGG
>JAQUZK010000035.1 GCA_028691335.1 Candidatus Izemoplasmatales bacterium | reverse complement strand
CTCCATGGCTACCTTCCTCAAATCCTATGAGGTAAACTCGCACCGACCGTTTACTCGCTTTTTTTCTCTGGATGAGTACTCTTCCACTTCTCAGTATTTCCATTGTATTCTATCAAAGTTTCTTCGTATTGTAAAGAGTTTTGGTATAATTTTTCTACTATTACTAAACCAGTGTATTGATTTATCTCCATAAAGCTTAAATCATAATTGTCTTCTAGTCTTTCTAAAATATCTTGGTAAACATGGAAATATAAGTCATGCTTACAAATATTCGGATTTTCTCTAAAGCATTTGATCTTATTATTCTCATTGTAAAACATGATATCACCAATTAATAGTTTTCCAAAAGGTGCTAATCTTTTTCTAAACAAATCGATAAAATAAACTATAAATTCAAAGTCAAAATGCATAAATAAATAGGACACAACAATAAAGTCATATTTTTCTTCATTCACTTCTTTAGGTAGTCCTTTTTTTATGTTGTGATTAATTAATTTAGCTTCTGGAACCTTTAATTTAGCGATTTCGAGCATTTCAAAAGAATTATCGATACCGGTTAATTCTATTTGATCGGGATTTATTCTTTCGTAGAGTGAAGCAGTTCCGATTCCAATATCTAGTATTTTACTTTTTTTTCCTTTAGGATTATCTAATATATATTCAATAATTATCTCTTGTAATAAATTGTATTCTGAATAAGGAAATCTAAAGTTTTCTACATCCTCTTTAACTAAATTATCATAATCATTCGCTATTAAATCATAATCAATTACTTTCATAACTATTATAGGCTGCCCTTTCAATTAAATTCCAGATTTGTTCCTGGTTTTCTTTGGTTTTAGTCGAATAAGCAATTAAATTTTCGTTAGTAAGATTAAGTTCTTTTTTTATAATTTTTATCTGTTTTATTCTTTGATTATTAGATAGTTTGTCTGCCTTAGTCAAAATAATGAGAACATTAAATCCTGTAGATTTAAAATATTCATACATCAATAAATCATCAGCGTTAGGTGTTCTTCTAATATCTAACAACAAAACTCCTAAAGCAATTTGTGGGTTGCTAAGGTACTCATCAATCATTTCTGCAAATTTCTCAATTTCCTTTTTTGAAACATTTGCGTATCCATATCCAGGTATGTCTACAAAATAGAATGACTCATTAATTAAAAAGAAATTAATTAGTCTTGTTTTTCCTGGTGTTTGTGAAACTCTTGCAATATTTTTTTGGTTCAAGAGAGAATTGATAAAAGATGATTTACCAACATTAGATCTTCCAGAAAAAACAATATGTGGAAGATTGTCATTAGGATAGTCATTTTTACTAACAGCCGATGTTATAAAATTTGCACTTCTTAAAATCATGATAGTTTCTCTCCTTGATTCTTATATTATATCACTAATTATGATTGTTGTTAAGATTCTTGTAAATACTCTACAATATATAAGTTTTCTTTTTTGAAAATGTCTTTGTAAACTTCAAAATCAGAAAGTTTTACTTTTTTCTTTTTTTCAAAATAAGTAGATATATCAACATTACTTGCGATTAGACTTTCAATCAAATTATGAGAAGCTTTCAAATCATCAAGATTTTTTATATATGATCCTATTTGGCTGCGATTGTAAGCTCCGAAGATTTTTTCAGTAATCTTTAGTTTGTTTATAGCTTCCATCAACTCAATGATAGTTTTTTCGAATAGTTTAACCTTTTTTGTCTGCATTGATATATTTATAAATGAGTAATCATCATCATATACTGGAGATATTGAGAAGTTATTATTATAAAAATTACGAACTTTAAGAAGTTTATAAACAGAAAAAGAAGGATTGAAAGCAAGTTCTATAAATGGATCTGTCAATAAAAAATGATCTGGACTATTAAACACATTTGCGGGTATTTTTATCCCAATTTCAATAATATTAGTATTTAGCCCTTTTATTTTTTTTCTAAACAGATGTCTTCCTTTGTCTTCTAAAGTGACTTCTCTTTGAATTTCTTTGAATTTAGGCCAAGCTTTTTTTGTGAATATATGATTTTCTAATTGGTTGATAACATCCTGTGGATTAACATTTCCGCTAATTAACAACCTCATGTTTGCAGGATGGTAAAAATGGTCTGTTGCTTGTTTTAATACTAGTTTATTGATTTCTTTGATTGATGTTTTAGTACCACCTACTTGAACGTTGAAACTCTCGTCTTTATACATCAATCTTTGAAGTGATTTAAAAGCTTTTGTTTCATCAGAATCATCATTCATAGATAATTCTTGGGAAATTATCTTAAACTCTTTTTTTATTGATTTTTCAGAAAAATCATAATCTACAAAATTGTTAAGAAGACGATTTAGTAAATCTTCAAAATTGTTTTTAGTTCTAAAGTAATAACTTGTCATAGTTCTAGCAGTGTAGGCATTAATGTCAGCGTTATTGTTTAAAAAATAGTCACTTAGAGAACTTCCGTTGTTCTCAAACAACATATGTTCAAGAAAATGAGCGGTTCCTTGAGGTAATTTATATTTTTCATTATCAAAGCGATATCTAAAATCTCTTCCACCAAAATATACATGTAAGGAAACAAAGGTTTGAATAAACCTTGGCTTTGGATGAATAAAAACATCTAACCCATTAGCTAGACGGTATTCATAAACAAATTCATCTTTAATGATTTCAGTTTGCTTCATTAATTATCACCATTAGTATAAATATAAGTGGTATCGATTTTTATATTTTTAATTAGTTCAACTAATTCTTCTTTCGTTATATTTAGAATATCTTCAATTCTATTTTTGATATCAAAAGATTCATTAAATCTTATATAATCAATAATGTTATGAATCATCATTTTAGATTGTGAATCAACAGATGTCTCAAGTCTATTAATTAAATTCATTTTAGCTTGAAGAAATAAATCGTCATCAATTTGTCCTGCTTTTGCTTCTTCTAGTAGATTATTCACAACTGATATTGCCTTATCTACATTTTCTTTATTAGTTTCCAAATTTACGAAGAAAAGATTGTTACCTTTTGAATAGTATGAATATACATAGTATGAAAGGTGTAATTTTTCTCTAATTACAGAAAATAATTTTGAGTTTTCAAACCCACCAAAAATCTCATTGAATAGACTCATAATATTAGAGTTCTTCTTGTTAAAAGGGAAGTCTAAATTATAACCTATATATATTCTTGTTTGGCCCGATGAGGTTTTTTCTACTACTGTATTAACTTGATCATTACCTTTAAAAGTTGGATTAAATTGATATTTTTTTTGATGATTTGCTTTAATCATAGTACTTTTAGCATGAATAATCTTATCCATTTCACTAAAATCAAAATCACCACCAATAAAGATTTTAAGATTTTCGTCAGTAATCATTTTATTGTAATTATCAGTTATACTTTCGCTGGTAACCGTCCGTAAATTTTCTTCATCTGGTAGATTCGCAAAATATTCTTGATTGTTTCGCATGTAAGCTTGCATAAATTGATAATAAGTATATGCATTCTTGTTTTGTTTTATCGACAACAATGTTTCTTTTGCATTAATTTTCTTTTCTCTTACAACCTTTTTCGGTATAACACCGTTATATAGACGTGGATTGTAAATCATTTCTACTAGCAAATCAAATGAATCTGAAAAAACATTAAACTCATCTAGATATTTATCATTTACTGCGCTTGAAATAAACATTGTTACATTTAATCCACCTTCAAAATGATAATATCCTACTTTGGTTAATCCATATAAATTATCACAAACAAATCTTAGTTTCTCTGTTGTAGGATAATTTTTCGATGTCTCTAGCAAAATTTCTGATAAAAAGTTTCTTTCATTAAACTCTTTAGGATAGATTTCACCAGTATAGACAAAAAAGGTTTCAATTGTCTTAAAACCTTTAATAGGTACATAATATACTTCTAGATTTGGTATGTCTCGTTTAACAATATTCACATTTAACCTCTTAAAAAAAAGGTTTTAAAAACCTTTTTTATTCTGCCATTTCTAAAGCGATTTTCATCATATTAGTAAATGCAGTTTGTCTTTCTTCAGGTGTAGTTGATTCAGAAGTAACTAATGAATCTGATACAGTAAGTAGACAAGCAGCGTTTTTATTAGTTACATTAGCATTGTGGAACAATGCAAATGATTCCATTTCAACGCCTAATAATTCTTTTTCTTGAGCTAACTTAAGTATTTCTTCAGGGAACTGACGATAAAAAACATCACTTGAATGAATTTTACCTTTTACTACAGGTATATCTAATTCTTTAGATATAGCTTCTAATTTTTCATTAACAGTTTTAGAAGCTGGTAGTGTATCTTCTTCACATTTTCCTTGTGCAAAAGCAAAACTACTTTCAGAAAAAGCTTCAGTAACTAAAATAGTATCGTAAAGTTTTAATGTTTTCGTGTAAGCTCCACATGACCCTATTCTTATAATGGTGTCAACATCATAGAACTTAAATAGTTCATATGAGTAAATACCTATTGAAGGCATACCCATTCCTGATCCCATTACAGAAATTCTTCTTCCATTATATAAACCAGTATATCCAAACATATTTCTAACAGAATTAAATTGCTTAACATCTGTTAAAAAAGTGTCAGCGATATATTTCGCTCTTAAAGGGTCTCCTGGCATTAATACAACTTTTGCGATTTCATGCTTTTCAGCATTTATATGAGGTGTAGACATATAATTTATTCTCCTTTTACTCTTTGATTGATTTTATTTATAACTTCGTCAATATTAATAATTGAAAATTGATAAGCTGTGTCCATTAAAAAACTATTAAAGATGAATACTTTTCCGTCTTTATCTAAACGGTTATTAGTAATCGAAAAATCTCTACCATATTTTACAGTAATACTTTCTTGATTCTCGCGTTTTGAAGTTACTTGCTTAAAAGCTTCTAGATACATTTCTCCATTTTCAAAATAGATTGCTGTTTTCTTTAAAAAATAGCCTTGTGCGTTCTTTTCTAGTACAGGTATGTAAAGTTCAACATTATCTTTTTTTGTTAAAAGAAATTCATAGAACTTATCCATAGTTTTAAGAGAGTATCTAGCAATAGTAAAATCACGAACAATACTATAGATTAATGCTAGTACTGTTACAAAAATAGCACTATATAAATCTAAAAATCCAAGAATTAGTAAAATTAATATAATTATCGTGACAGAAATCAAAAAATAAATGACAAAGCGAAATAAATTAAATTTCTTGATTAATTTTTTTGATTCATCAAAGATTCTTTGTTGTAAAGTACTCATTAATATCCTGTTCCTTCTTGGTTATTCATCAAACTAACACCATTAGAAGTTCCTATTCGTGTGGCACCAGAGGCTACCATTTGGTCTAAATCTTCTTTTGTTCTTACGCCTCCTGCAGCTTTTACTTCTTTACCGTTCACATTATCCTTCATTATCTTCACAGCTTCTTTTGTCGCTCCAGATGGTCCAAACCCAGTAGAAGTCTTGATAAAATCAGCGTTTGTTTTTCCAACAATTTCACTAACTTTTTTGATTTCTTGATCATCTAAATAACAAATCTCTACTATAACTTTTACTGTTCTACCATTAGCTGCTTTAACTACTTGATTAATTTCATTTTCAATATAATCGTAATCTTTTTCTTTGAGTTTACCGATATTTATAACCATATCAATCTCATCAGCACCATTACTTACAGCGTTTAAAGTCTCAAAAACCTTTGTTTCAACAGTATTAGCCCCTAAAGGGAAGCCGATAACTGTACAAGTAAGAACCTCAGTTCCTTGAAGTTGCTCATAACAATATTTAACATGTGTCGGGTTAACACAAACAGATTTAAAATTGTATTTTTTCGCTTCTTCTAGCAGTTGATCTATCTCATTTTTAGTTCCAAAAGCTTTAAGATAAGTGTGATCAATTAATTTATTTATTTCCATAATATTCCTCCTATATCGTTACTAAAATTATATATTTTTTATCGATTAAAGTCAATCGATGTAATGCTTGAATCTATGAATAAAGAAGCCGATTATAATCGGCTTAATTATTCACTAATTACTTGTTCGCAGCGCTCACAAATTCCATCCTCATTAACTTTGTCAACTATTTGCCAACAACGATCACAAGTATGTCCTTCAGCTTTTAAGACATCAATTGATACATCTTGGCCTTTATAAGCACCAAATCCATCTTTAGCAATCTCAAATTTTGAGACAATGAATATTTGTGCTAAGTTGACATTAATTTTATTAAGTAAATTTTCTACTTTCGCTTTTGGATATATAACTACATGAGCGTTAAGGCTTTTACCAATTACTTTTTCGTTTCTAGCGTTTTCTAAAGCTTTTAACACATCTTCTCTTAATTCCATAAATTCATCAAAAAGCTCTTCTATATCATTATCCATTTTTTCAACATTTGGCATATCAGCTAAATAGATATCTTCCAAGTTACGATCAGGAATATAAGAATATGCTTCAGAAGTAGTATGAGGAAGAATTGGTGTTAACAATTTAAGTAAGGTATCTAAGATTTTATAAATAACTGTTTGAATACTTCTTCTTGATAAAGAATCCGCTTTTTCGATATATAAAACGTCTTTAGCAAAATCAAGATAAAATGATGAAACAAAGTTTACATAATTAGTTATCTTGCGATAAACCACATCAAACTTAAAGTCATCGTATGCTTCTAAAACTTCTTTGATAAGATTATTGTTTTTAATTAAAACATATTTATCAACATCATTTAATTTTGCAAAATCTACCTTGTTTTTCTCATTATTATAATCAAAGATATTCCCTAATAAAAATTTAATAGTATTTCTTATTTTACGATATGATTCAGAAACTTGTTTAATAAGATTATCGGACAATCTAACATCTGCTTGATAATCAACTGAAGCTGTCCATAAACGGAAAATATCCGCTCCCATTGTTCCTGTAATCTTGTTTGGATCAACTACGTTTCCTAATGATTTTGACATTTTTTTGCCTTCACCATCAAGAACAAATCCATGAGAAACTAATGTTTTATAAGGCGATTTTCCTTCTGTTGCGACACCAGTGATCAAACTCGAGTTGAACCAACCTCTATATTGGTCTGAACCTTCTAGATATAAATCCGCAGGATATTTATAGCCTAAATCTTTCATAGCTCCATGATGAGAACTTCCAGAGTCAAACCAAACATCCATGATATCAGTTTCTTTTCTAAAGATTCCATTTGGAGAATCTGGATGAGTGTATCCTGGTGGTAATAATTCTTCTGCATCTCTGATATACCAAGCATTTGATCCTTCTTGTTCAAATATATCAGCTACATAATCAATAACTTCAGGATCTAGAATAGCGGTATCTTTTTCTGTATAGAAGGCAGGAATTGGAACACCCCAAGTTCTTTGACGAGAAATACACCAACTACCTCTATCTTTAATCATATTGCTTAGTCTTACATCACCCCATGAAGGATACCATTTAATTGTTTGAATTTCTTTAAGAATTTCGTCTTTAAGCTTTTCAATAGATGCAAACCACTGTGATGTAGCACGGAAAATAACTGGTTTTTGTGTACGCCAATCATGAGGGTAGGAGTGAGAAAAATCAAATCTTCCTAAAAGGAATCCTCCTTCAAAAAGGGCTTTTATTACTTCTTCATTACAATCATCAACGTATAATCCAGCAAATCTTTCACCAGATTCTTCAGTCATAATTCCTCTTGAATCAACCGGACAATAAACATCAAGATTATACTTTTGTCCCACAACAAAGTCTTCTTCACCGTGTCCCGGTGCAATATGTACTAACCCCGAACCATCTTCTACTGTTACATGATCAGAAATAATTACTGGAGAAATTCTTTCATATAATGGATGTTTATATGTCATACCTTCTAATTCCCATCCAAAGATATTTTGAATAGGGCTTGAATTATTCCATCCTAATAAATCATTTAATTTTGGTAGTAAATCTTTACTTACAACATAATTGTTATTTTTATGTTTTACAACTGTATATTCGATATCTGAACCAGCCGCAATCGCAAGATTTGCTGGTATCGTCCATGGAGTTGTAGTCCAAATTAAAAAGTAAGTGTTTTTCGGCAACTTATTTTGAGTATCTACTGCAGGCATAGCTACATAGATTGAAGGTGATATGATATCATGGTATTCAATCTCAGCTTCAGCTAATGCAGTTTCACTTGAAGGTGACCAATAAACAGGTTTTAATCCTTTATAGATTAAACCCTTCTTTACCATTTCATTAAAGACTCTAATTTGTGATGATTCATACTCTTTATTTAAGGTTATGTATGGTTGGTCCCATAATCCAAGAATTCCAAGACGTTTGAACTGAGATCTTTGAGTATTGATTTGCTCTAGCGCATATTCTTTACTAAGTTCTCGGAATTTTGATAATTCCATTTCTTTTCTATTTACTTTTTTGTTCTTTGATAGCGCATTTTCAATTGGTAGTCCATGAGTATCCCAACCAGGGAGATAAGGAGCTTGAAAACCCGACATATTCTTATAACGTATAACAAAATCCTTTAGAATCTTATTCAATGCATGTCCAGCATGAATAGAACCGTTGGCATATGGTGGGCCATCATGTAAAATATATGAAGGTTTTCCTTCATTCTTTTTCATTATTTTATTATAAAGGTCTATTTTCTCCCACTCTTCATGAATTACTGGTTCTTTCACTCCTAAATTTCCACGCATTGGAAACTCAGTGCTTGGCATCAATAAGCTATCCTTAAAATTCTTTTTATCCATTTCAATCTCTCCTTTTTAAATAAAAAATCCTTAATTTATCATCAATAAATTAAGGACGTGTTATCGCGGTACCACCTTAGTTCTAGTTTATTAAAAACTAGCTCTTCATAAATCGTTAACGCCGAAATACGTAATTACCTACTTATCGGTAATTCTCTCATGAGTGATAACAATAAATAGCTCTTACCTGATTTCACCAACAACAGGTTCTCTTTTTAAAGAGTAATATTTATTATCTTGTCTCAATCATCGATTATCTTTATAAATTATACACTTTTTTTATTATTTTTACAAGTGTTTATTACCTAAATAGCTCTAGATATAATACTTAAAACAAATTGATATAACAATAAGCCCAACATAGGTGTAAAATCAATGTTGGAAAAAACAATCCAACCTCTAAAAATACTTAAGTAAGGATCTACTATCTTACCTAGTATTCGGTAAAACTTAGAATTTCTAATCGAAGTCCAACTTAACAAAATATAAACAATCATAATATAAAGATACACATACAGTACATAATAAGCAATTTCTAAAAATTTAATCATAAACTCACACTATTGTTTCTTGTAGTCATTAATGAATTTTGTTAAGGTTGGTCCTAATAAATCACTTTTTTGTGCCATCAAATATACTTTGTCCTGTATCTTTACTATTTCGCCATCACAAGCATATAACACGCCTGTCAAAAACATTAACACTTCATTAGCTTCTGAGATTAAACAATCTTGAAAATTAAGAACGATTGGTACTCTATGCATAATATATTCTGCGTATTTATACACATCTTTATTATCGTTAACTTTAATGAATGTTAAATCTTCAAAGTCTACATTAGTCGGTGTTATTTTTTTCTTTCCAAATAAGCCCATATTAATCCTCTTTTCTAAACAAAATTGATC
>JAQUZK010000034.1 GCA_028691335.1 Candidatus Izemoplasmatales bacterium | reverse complement strand
AACTCCCGAGGCTGCCGTAAGTATTTCCGCAAGCATCTCTGGAAGTGCCGGTATATCTTTAGGTAATGTTATCGGTTCTAATCTTATTAATATTTCATTAATCTTAGGTCTAACAGCTATCATATCTCCACTATTTGTTCAAAAGAAAACAATCATTAAAGAAATCCCTTTAGCTTTACTAGGAAGTTTTGCGCTTTTAATCATGTTGCTGGATGTAGTTTTGGGTAAAGAACAAAGTATTTCATTATCAAGAATAGATGGACTATTATTGTTATTATTCTTTGCAGTATTCTTATATTACATTATTGAAGTAGCTATAAAATCAAGAAATAATCAAAAATATTTTATTGAGAAAGACACGCAAAAAAAATTAAGCACTTTACCAAATGTTTTGAAGTTATCAATTGGACTTGGCGGTCTTGTTCTTGGTGGTTGGATGGTAGTAAAATATGGTCAAGAAATAGCGTTTTCTTTAGGAATGAGTGAGACCTTAGTCGGTTTGACAATCGTAGCTATTGGAACCTCACTTCCTGAACTAGTAACCTCTATAACAGCTGCTATTAAAAAAGAAAGTGAGATTGCCTTAGGTAACATCATTGGCTCCAATATATTTAATATTATGTTTGTTCTAGGTGTTTCAGCCACTATTAACCCTATACAAACTTCTTCCCATATTCTTGTAGATTTAGTATTAATGATTTTAGTAACATTCTTAGTACTGATATTCGCAACTACTCATCATAGAAAAATTAATCGAATTGAAGGAAGTATTTTATTTGCTACATATATTGCTTATCTAATATTTATCATAATAAGAAATTAATAATCAATAGAGGACTATCGAAAAATGATAGTCCTCTTAGTTTATAAAAATCTACTTATTTAGTTTATTAAAACCTAACCCATAAACTTCGTGAGTATTTTTAACTGTCAAGAAAACCTCCGCGTCCATATTATTTATAAAATCTCTTAATCTCACAAATTCTCTTTTATTGATAATAACAATGATAATTTTACGCTTTTGTCCCGAGTAACCACCCTCACCATAAAATGTAGTAAACCCGCGTTCTAACTCTTTAATGATAAAATCTTTTATTTCATCATATCTTTCACTTATTATAGTAACTTCTTTTTTTAGGTTAACACCTTCAATTATATAATCAATAACAAATGCATTAATCAAAACTCCAAGTGCAGCGTATATAGCAAGCTTAGCTCCAAAAGCAAATCCAGCTAAAGCGGTTATAAAGATGTCTGAGATAAAAACACCTTTTCCTAAATCAGTATTAAAAAATTTATGCAATATCTTAGCGCTAATATCGGTTCCACCGGTAGAAGCGTTTTGATTAAACACTAACCCCATGCCAGTCCCAGAAGCAATTATTCCAATTACTAACTCCAAAGCTAAATCACCAATTAAAGGCTCATTAATAGGAACTAAATTCTCTAATAAGAATATCACTAAAGATACAGCGAAACTAGAATAGATAGTTTTAATCCCAAAAGCCTTTCCGATTAAAATAAAAGCAATTACAAATAAAATTAAATTTATCGCAATCATAATAATACCTACTGGTAAACTCGGTAAAAATTGATTTATTACTATCGCTAGACCATTAGCACCACCAACAGCCAAATTATTAGGCATTAAAAAGAAATATAATCCACCACTTACCAATAATATTCCTAAATTTAAGTAGATATAATCTTTTACTTTCCCTTTCATTAACATACACCTCCAATTACTTTTTTATAAATACGTCAGATATTATATCATGTAATTTGATTTTTATGATTAAATAAATTCAAGTTCTTAACAAATGAATGATATAATATTTACAAGTAAAAAAAGAGTGTTTGGAGTGATATTTTTGAAAAGAATAGAATTATTGGCTCCGGCTGGAGATAAATCATCATTTATTGGCGCTATCAATGCCGGCGCAAACGCTATATATCTATCAATGAAAAAATTTGGCGCAAGATCTTTTGCCGATAATTTTGATATTGAAGAATTAATTTCATTAATTAAGTATGCTCATCTAAGAGATGTTTTAGTATATGTAACAGTCAATACAGTAATCTATAATTATGAATTCAGTTCTCTTTTAGAAGCGGCTGATATTTTAGTCAAGAATAACGTTGATGCATTTATCATCCAGGATTTTGGCGTTTTAGAGATTTTTTCAAAAAGATATCCTAATACTGAACTTCATGCATCTACACAAATGAATACTTTAAATTTGGATCAAGCTAAATTTTTAAAATCTAAGGGTGTTAAAAGAATAATATTAGCTAGAGAAACTTCTCTTGATGAAATTAAAACTATTAAAGATAATCTTGACATTGAAATAGAAGTATTTGTTCATGGAGCTCTATGCATTTCCTATTCAGGAAACTGCTATTTTTCTTCAATGATTGGAGGCAGATCAGGAAATAGAGGAGAATGTGCTCAATCATGTAGATTACCATATGAACTATATAAAGACAGTGAATTAGTTGAAGAAACTTCATATCTTTTATCAGCTAAGGATTTAGTTACTATCGATTATATAAAAGAGTTAATATCTGTAGGAATAAGTTCTTTAAAAATTGAAGGAAGAATGAGAAAACCTGAGTATGTAGTCCAAACGGTACTTTCATATAAAAAAGCAATTGATAGTTTCTATGAAAACTTACTTTTTGATAAAAATGAAGAATTAAAAAAATTAATTAGCGTCTTTAACCGCGGTCAAACTAAAGGTTTTTTACTATCCGAGGTCCCGAAAAAAATAGTGAATACTAATAGACCGAATCATATTGGACATTCAATCGGAAAAGTAATTGATTTTAATCAAGGAAAAGTTACAGTTCTTTTAACTGATGCTTTAAGAGTAAACGATGGAGTTAGATTTATAGACGATAAAGACTATGGCATGAGCGTTTCAAGAATCATATCTAAAGGAAAAACTGTTACTACTGCTTTTCCTAACGAAAAAATAATTCTTGATTCAAAGGAACAAATAAATGTTGGTTCTGAAGTTGTTAAAACTTCAGATTACGATTTAGAAAATTCATTATCGATTTATCTTGAAGAAAACTATAAAAAAGTTCCTTTAAAAGGTGAAATTATTGCTTTTGTTTCAAAACCTCTAAAAATTAAAGCTATATATGGCAAAGATAATACTATTGAAATAACAAGTGATTTTATTATTCCTCCAGCAACTAGAAAGCCTATTGATTCTAAGAGTATAGAAGAACACCTTGATAAATTAGGAAATACGCCTTATTTTTGGGAGAAACTAAATGTTAAGTCTGATGATTTAGGATTTATTCCCATAAAAATCATTAATGATTTAAGACGAGATCTTATTGAAAAAATTAATGAAGCAAGATTAAAAAGAGACTTAAGAATTATCAATAGTAATTATAATTTCAACATTATTAGAACATCTTTGTCTGAACAAAAACTAGTTTGTTCTGTTAATACTAAAGAACAGTTTGAAGCAGCTATTAAATCTAATATAAGCGAAATATATATTGAAGAAGACTTAGACTTCAACACTAGCGATTATAAAGATGTAAAAATATTTAAACGAAAGAAAAGAATTAACTCTTATGGAATTAATGAGGAATATCAAGACATCGTTATTTCTGAAGTTGGATATCTAAGTAAAAACTCCAAAGAACAATATATCGTTAGTGATGAGTTTTTAAATGTAAATAATATTCACGCCATTCATTTCCTTCATGAGAATGGAGTTAATAGAGTAACTGTTTCACAAGAACTAAATGAACTAGATATCGAATCTTTAGCTAACAACTATAAAAAAACATATGAGACTTATCCGAATCTTGAAAAAATAGTCTACGGTAGAGATGAACTTATGATTACAAAGTATTGTCCAATCGCTAAAACTTATGATACAAATATTGGTTGTAATCTTTGTTATAAAAATCAGTATTATTTAAAAGATAGATTTGGTGAAATGTATCCTTTGATTAATGATGGAAACTGTAATATTAAAATAATGCATTCTAAACCACTAGTACTAATAGATTATTTAGACTTTTTCCTTAAGCAAGGGATTAATACTTTAAGGCTTAACTTTACAATTGAAGATCAAGAAACTACTTTTAAAATAATCGAAGCCTATAAAAACTCTTTTAATAAAAATAAATACTTCTTCTCTAAAGAAAACACTACATTGGGTAGATTTAAAAGATAAAGAATGGAAAATAACTTCCATTCTTTTTATATACCTTAAATAAATTTTATCTAATTATCAAAAAATATAACATCCGCCAATGACCCATCTTCATAAGCGATTGATTCATTTGGGTGTGCTTTTATCAAAGTAAAATTACCTTTTGTGTAATCACTTATTACATTATCCCAAAATAATACTGAATCAACGTTTTTCGGGTGTCTTTTAAGCATCCATCTGCCTCTATGTTTATTCAATACTTCAAAAACAACCTTTTTGCCAATTCCTTGTCTACGATACTTACTTAAAATGAAAAACTCTGAAATACAATAATCTGTCTTTTCTGTCTTTACTTCGGGATAATCATTAATCATTACAAACCCAGCAAGAAAACCATCAACTTTCACAAAATACGCGAACCTATTTTCTTCTACAAAATAATGATCTAAATAATCATATCCAAAAAGTCCTAAGTTGTTAACATCAGCTAAAGTATATTTAGAAAAATCATATTCATATTTTTCAATTAAATTCATAAGTATTTGTTTTTCTTCCTTTTTAACAATTACAACTTCAAGCATTATAAAATTCTCCTTAATTAAATTACATTCTTTTGAATAAAAACATACAATATTTAGATTATATTGTATGTTAATCAAATTAATTGCTTAAATTTTTCTTTTTGAATTTTTCTTCATACATCAACTTATCTAATCTACTAATAAAAGTATTAATACTAATGCAATCAGAAGTATATATATCCGCACCAAAACTACATTCTAGTTTATAATCTTTTTCTTTGACTAGCTTATTTATTAAAAATTGTTCTTTAATACTTTCTAATATTACATTAATTTCATCTTGGGTTTGAGAGTTACAAATAATAATAAACTCATCTCCTCCCAACCTACATATCACACTTCCAAAAGGAATTACTTTTCTAATCACTTCTATTACAAGCTTAATTGCTTTGTCGCCTTCTAAATGACCATATTTATCATTTATCATTTTCAAATTATCAATATCAAAATATATAGCTCCAAATCTCTTATCAGGACTCATTTTAATTTTTCTAGAATAAGTATAGTAAAATGATTCTCGATTCCAAACACCTGTTAATAAATCAAGTCTTATCATCCGATCTTGTAAGAATAAATAACCCATCAATAAAGCTATTCCAGCTGAACTCCACATTGTAAGAATTCCATAAAATAGACTTTGAATAATCCCACCAATTATTGGTATAACACCAATAAATAAAATTAGAGCCAAGTCGGGTTTCATCACTTTCTTCACATTGAATATAACTAAAAAAACTCCAAATATCAAGAACAGATAAGTAATGAAAGCAGATAATAAAAATAACGACCCACGGGAATAAACCCCTAATTCAGACACACTAAAGAAAAAACCAAAGAAAGGTGACAATAAAGCTAAAATAACATTAATCGCTACTGGAAAGATAAAAATAATTAGAAGTTTACTTCTAATTTTGATGTCTGGGAACACTAAATGGAATATAAAAATAAAGAAGTAAAAAGCAATCATTGGCGCTATTGCGAATATTATAAAAGAAAACAAATTATTCATTATTATAGAAAACATATCTGCATTTCCGTTTAAAAACACACTTGCGCTTTCTGCGAACAATCCAATCATTACTCCTGTTACAGAAAGAAGAAAAGAACGATTTAATGGATCGTTTTTTCTAGTTTTTTACAAGCTATTGTCAAGACAAAAATTAAAACAATAAATATTAAAATATTGCTCTGATTGCGGTAAATTAACTCCACTAGAAAATTACCTCCTTTTTAAAAGAGTAAATTATGTCTTTTTTTAAAAATTAGTTTTAACTAGTTTATATTATACCACATAGACTAATTCATGATATCAAGCTCGTAAAAATTAGAGTAAAAAATTATGTATTTTGTTTTTTAGTCAAGTTGAATATAATACGTATTAACAATATCCTCCTCTGGATAATGATACCATCGGTCTAATACTTCAATCTTATCTTCTAATATCTTATAAGTAACACTATTATCTTCACCGTGATTAAAACTACCGATTTTCACTGAGTAAAAAGCATTCTTTTTCAAATAAAGAGTATCTTCTCCACCAAACAAAAATCTATATTCATCAATATAAACTGTATATTCTTCATTTTCGATTTTGTTGATTTTACCTGAATCAAAAGATGATAAGAGAAAGAAAAAACCAATAAAAAACAAAGAAAAAATACTGCCTATGATCTTTAAGAACTTACTTCTTATGTATATCATATAAAGTAAATATCCAGAAATAAACACTAAAACAACTAAAATAAATATTGACTCAAAAGAACTCCAAAACTGAAAATTCATTTGAATGCCCTTGCTTTCAAGAATCAAATCTAGTATACATAAACTAAAGAAAAATACAAATATTACCCAAGCCAAAATCTTAAATTTTTTCATAAAAACCATCCTTGATTTAATATAATACTACTTCTTTTGAGTTACTATTTTCTTAAAACTATCATAGATAAAGTCGTTTAAAGCTTTTACCATAGATTCATCTACTTTCAAAACTTCCCGATCGTATGTTAAAAACCCGTTTACTTCATCTTCTACATCACTAAGTTGAGTATAAACAAGAACCGATAACCCCTTGTTAAGATTAGAAAATATTTTATCTTTATATAATACTTCTATTGCTTTTTGAAATTTAGATAAATCATCAAATGTTTTATATCCAAATATTATTTCATCATTATATCTATGACCTTCTACAGGGTAAGAAAAACCCCCAAACTCAGTTAGTGCCGCAATTCTTTTCTTCGCAAGTCTTTTCTTAAATTTTATTCCTTGATAATAGATGTGTCTGCTATAAAAATCTCCACCACCATGATCTGACCATCCACTAGCGTGATCAATTAATCTATGTTTATCATAAGTTCTCACTTTTTCTAGTATTCTCAAAGTATCGAATTGACCCCATGCTTCATTAAAGGGAACCCACACACATAAAGAAGTAACATTCTTTAAATAGTTAAGCATTATCTCTAAGTCTTTTTCATATAGTTTCTTTCCTTCGGCACTATTCCGTCCAAACAATCTTTTAAAACGATCATTTAAATGAATATGAAAGATTGATAGTACGTGATGAAATACTACATTTTTATGTTCACATCCACTAAGCATATCTTGCCATACTAACATTCCTATTCGGTCACAATGGTAATACCATCTTAAAGGTTCTATTTTAATATGTTTTCTCAACATGTTAAATCCTAATTTTTTCATAATCAAAATATCATCAATCATTGCTTGATCACTTGGGGCAGTTAATAATCCATCACTAAAATAACCTTGGTCTAGAACACCAGACTGAAAATATGGTTTATGATTTAAATAGAATCTCATAATTCCTGAATCATCTAGTTTTCTTTCAAAGATTCTCATACCAACATAAGTTTTAATAAAATCACTTTCGCTTTCAATCTCTAAATAATATAGATAAGGATTTTCTGGAGTCCAAGGGGTAAATCCATCTAATTTAATTAAATTAATAAGATCATTTGTACTATGTTTTTTAACTAGGTTATTATCGTTATCAAAGACTCTTATTTCATATTCACCTAAAAAATCTGTTTCCAACTTTATATAAATCATTGATTCATCAAAAAGAGGATAAATACTAATATCTTTAAAATAATCCTTTTTTACCGATTCCATCCAAACTGTTTGCCAAATACCAGATTGCGGTGTGTAAAATATCCCTTCGTGAACTAATCTTTGTTTACCATACAAATGATATGATGTATCAGTCGTATCAGATACCGTAAGTCTAATTTCTAACTTCAAGCTATCATCGATATAATCAGTAATATCAACCGAAAAAGGAACGTATCCACCTACGTGTTTTAAAACAAAATTATTATTAATATACAAATCTGTTATTTGATCAACTGCACCAAAATGTAAAATTACTAAATCTTTTATGAAATCACTATTAAGAATGATTTCTTTTCTATAGTGCGCATACATCCCTGGTAGTAGTGTTTTATTAACGCCTGATAGAATTGATTCAGGAGAAAAAGGAACTAAAATTCTTTCATCATATTTATCACAGATTTCTTTATCACTAATAGAAAAATCCCAATACCCATTTAAATTTATATATGAATCTCTTTTTAGTTGCGGTCTAGGATATTCCTGAAGAACCTTGTTGGAATCGATATTTTTACCATATCTAGTAATTAATTGATTCATAATCTACCACCTATTTCTAACTTTTTCTGCAAAACCGAAAAGATTATTAACCGTAATTATCCTGCCTTCAATAACAATTTCTCCATTAAACACTCCAAATACTTGATGAGCATCTTGACCTAGAAGA
Organism: Candidatus Izemoplasmatales bacterium; assembly: GCA_028691335.1. Taxonomy (GTDB): domain Bacteria; phylum Bacillota_I; class Bacilli_A; order Izemoplasmatales; family Hujiaoplasmataceae; genus UBA2289. Next base: position 1,109 of record JAQUZK010000034.1, on the reverse strand, counting down.
ATATAATTAATTTTTGTCTTATTATCATAAATAGGGTTAAACACTAAGTTGATGTTTTTAGAGTTATCTGATATTTTCCATTGTGATTCAAAATCCTCGGGAATATAAAATACTATATCTTCAAATTTATAACCAAAACCATCATAATATACAATATTCTCTGTTGCTTTAGATGTATCGCCAAAGCCATAACCTAGGTTAAAACCTAATAGAATATTATCTTTAGTCATCCCTGAAGCTGAACTCCAGTACCAAGTATTATCGTAAGGCCATACACCTCTACCCCAATCTAGTACACCGTAATTATTATCTAAACTTACTTTTTTATCTTTCATCACGAAATAACCTTCAGCTAATAAATGATTGAATTTCTCGTTAAAATAGAAGGCATGTTTTTTCTTAAAAGGGATTGCTATAGACATATGGTCTCTATTTTTTTTAGATAAAGTAATATTAATCTTCAAGTTATCTAAAGTCTGAAAAGCTTTTGTTTTACCAATAATTTCAACTTTATCATTAAAATAATTAAAACTTAAATCTATCTGTTCATCTTGATAACTAACTCTATCTTCAAAACTTTTATTTGGCATAATTATCTTGTCTTTATCTCTAAATATAAACTTTGAATAATCATACTTCTTCTTATTAAGAAAATCAAAAATTTGAATACCACAAACTGCCATGTAACCATTATGCGCAAGAGTTAAAGAAATAGCATATTCTTTATTCCCTACCAAATAATAATCCCATGTTTTTAACTTAAATTTTGAAACCTTTATATTTTCTTTATTGAATCTTAACTTAGTTTCTCTAGAGTAACCAGCTTCTATTAATTTTCCTGAGTCATCTAAAAGATTATGATTATTAATTATCTCATGTTGCATCTGAAAAATCTCCTTTTTTTAGATATCTCATCACAAAGTAAATAGGTATGAAAGCAAACAAACCTACTATAGCTCCAGCTAAATATATCCCAGGGATTGGAACTGATTGCAATACACCGAATTCATCTATATAGGTTGAAGCACTCTTTGATATGACTGTAGAACCTAAAAAAGGTCCTATCATCATTGGAACCATATTAAAGAAAACCATTATTATACCTGAGA
>JAQUZK010000033.1 GCA_028691335.1 Candidatus Izemoplasmatales bacterium | reverse complement strand
TACAGGAAAAATTACTCCTAATGTAGCTGATAAAACAGCAACTTTAATTGTTACATTGGAATTTGAAGGAGAACAACTTAATAATAGCTATAATATAACTGTAAAAGGTAATGAAGCGTTTTTAGTAATCTATGCAGTTATCAATAGCAAAGTTGATATACCTCATGAGCCAATAATTGAAGATATAATTTTACCAACTGAATATAGTATCGATGGTAAGATTGTAGAGGCATTTTGGACAAGTTCAGACCCTACGTCTTTAAGCAATACAGGGGTTGTAACTTTAAAAGACTATCCGGTATTTGTAACATTGACATTAAAACTTTCTTATATGGGTATAATACAAGAAGAGAGTTTTGAGGTTACTGTCGCCCAAGATCCAGATACATTGCCACTTAATTCTTGGCATATGGCACCAGTTTATACTGAACAAATTGATAATGAATCTCCTAAACCAGGAACACCTAGTTGTTTCCCTGGAGCGATTTATCGTAAAGTTGTTTCTAGTAAAGATTACTGGTTGGGTATTGAAGCTACGATAACTCTACCTGTATTTACTCCTGACCCGGAAAGATATGATGATACTAAGCAAAATTATTATTTAGATAATTCATCGATTTACATGGGCGGACATTCGTATTATGAAAGTGATGTAGGAATTGCTTGGATGATTGGTCATACCGATGGAACATCTAATCAGATTTCTAGATCAGGAACAGCTTTTAGACCGTTTTGGCGATACATAACAACGCAAGAACAATGTACAAACAATAATTGCTACAGAAACGCAAACGTAAGTGATTACGAGTATTATTACTATCCTGGAGATAAGATTCAGATGAGTGTATTTTCACCAAGACCAGGGTATATGCAAATGCGAATTGAACTTATTTCTCTAACCACTATTCCAGAATACGTTGCAAAGCGTGCTGAATATGGGCTAGATGAAGATTTTAGTAGAATATTTATTACTCCAGAGTTTCCTTCTGCGGGTATGGGTGAACTAAAATCAGAATTTAAAAGAGTTAATGCTATAGACCAAGTTGCCAATGAGGGTAAACCGACTTTAAATACAAACGCTAAAGTTGTTGAAGCTATATGGCATGAAGTATACCTCTATCGAAGAATAGAAGATATAGTTTACAAAGTGCCTATGACGGAAGAAAGAACAGCGAGTATGTTATGTCCTTCTGGGATAAATGTAAACGGAGATTTTTCTGATACTTTTACAATTAGTTATGATGGAGTCGATAAATCATTAGGAGGAGAAGTAACTACTTTAGATCCTAACAACGGTAACGGAAGATTATATAATTTAACTTATTATATAGAGAAAAAAGAGGAGAATTTATAAAAAAACATGAAGCTAATTTTTATCCACCATTTTCTTGGTAAAGTTGATTCCATATTAAAAAATTGGAATGAAGAATTTAAAGATAGTTTTCCAATAACTGAAGAGCTATTCAATACAAAAATAATCGATTCTAAGTACACACTTATTAACGAATCTATATGCTTGTTTGAAAACAAAGATTATGTAGGCACGATTATTTTTAAAGCTCTGGATGATGATCTATACATTAGTTTTGTCCATATTACGAAGGAAAAACGCTTTAAAGGTTATGGTAAATTATTAATTAATAAAGCGATAGAATTAGCTAAGAAATACAACTACAAAAAAATTATTCTTGGTTCAGATCCTGATTGTTTGTTTTCAGGTGTGTTCATGGAGGGAAATGATGAAGTACATCGTTTCTTCTCCAACCAAGGTTTTACTCGCGAATATCTCAACTATAACTTGATTGCTTATAAACCACCAGAGCCAATTTGGCTAGATGATGAATACAAAATAAAAAAAGCTGAAGAAACAAATGAAGTAGAACTATTAAGTTTTATTGAAAATAATTTTTCTAGCAGATGGTTAAAAGAAGTAAAAGAAAACACTCTAGAGCAAGTATATCTTTTATTTTATAAAAACAGAATTATTGGTTTTATCAATAGCGCTATTAGTAAGAATCATCATTACCCGAATAGCTTAAATCTTTATGAGCTATTTGAAAATTTAGCTGGCATCGGTCCTTTGGGAATAGCTCCTGAATTTCAATCGCTAGGGTTGGGAAAAGGGTTTGTAAATTTCGTAATTAGAGATTTATTTCGATTAGGAGCCAGTGAAGTTATGGTTGATTGGACGGGTTTAATTGAATTCTATAAAAAATGTGGGTTTAATAAGATATATAAAACATATATTATTTATAGCATGAAAGTAGGTAAGGAAAATGAAGAATAGACCAATTTATAAAATTATTGAACAAGACCTAAGGATAGCTATCCTTGAAGGAAGATTAAAACAAGGTGATATGATTCCGTCTGAAACAGAACTATGCGCTAAGTATGATGTCGCAAGAATGACAGTTAGACAAGCCATCAATAATCTTTTGGTAGATGGATATATATATCGTCATAAAGGTCGAGGAACATTTGTAACATTTAATAAAAAGGAAATCAAAAAACAAGATTCAAGTTCTTTCCTTTCCTTCACTAACGAAATGAAATTATTAGATTCACCAGTCTCTACAACATTATTAAATATCCAAAAGACAACAGCCGATGAAATGATTGCTAGAAGACTACAAATTCACGTCGGTGATAACATTTATTATGTAGAAAGACTTCGTTCATCCGACAATATTCCTTTAGCGTATGAAAGATTATATTTACCATACAATATGTATGGGGTATTAGATGAAAAAGTATTCAATGGATCTTTTTATCGTTTTGTTCAGGAAGATTTAGGGTGGAGAATCAGAAATTGCGAGTATGCATTAGAAGCACGAGGTGTTCCTAAAAAAGTGGCTGAGTTACTACACCAACAAGAAGGAGAACCTGCTTTATATTTAAACAGTGTTACATATTTAGAAAACGGAAGGGCTTTTGTTTACACTAGATACTATTTCCATGGTGAACACTTCCGCTTTAAGGACAACTATACTAGAAAAAATGGAAGTAATGATCATGACTTTTGATAAGAATTTTGAAATTAAAAAAATAGATGACGAAGGTATTGTTTGGCATAATGTTAAATTGACCGATGTTGTTAAATTATACGGACTTAACTGGTTGGAAGAAAACAAAGACTTTAATAGATTGCCGAAATCAAAAAAAGATTACCTAGAGCCAGTTTGTCCAAACGTTGTTAGATTAGCTAATTGTACAGCGGGTGTTCAAGCGCATTTTAAAACAAATGCTAAACGGATTTACATTGATGTTGAGATTGCCTCAAAAGATAACCTCTCTGGAATGACCCCAATTGCTAGAGCTGGTTTTGACCTTTATGTAGGAAAAACATTTGAAGATTTAAAGTTTTTTGGTTCATCTGCATATGTGCCAACTGAAACTGCATATCGTCATAAGTTTGTTAATTATTATGAAGAAGACGTTTTATGTGTTTTAAATTTCCCACTATATACTGGAGTAAACAATTTATGGATTGGGGTAGAAGAAGATAAGTATATAATACCTCATGAAACTTTTAAAGATAAACAAAGAGTTATTTGTTATGGAACATCAATAACTCAAGGTGGGTGTGCATCTAGACCAGGACTTAGTTACACCAACCTATTAAGTCGTATGATGCAAGTTGAGTGGTTAAATTATGGTTTCTCTGGAAATGCATTTGGTGAAGAAGAATTAATAGAAGTGTTATCTAAAATAAAGAATTCATCTTTGTTCATAATTGATTATGAAGCAAATGCTGGGACTAACGGTAAATTAAAACTTACATTAAGAAATATATTAGAAGTAATTAGAAAAAATAACCCTAGTATTAAGATACTAGTTATATCAAGAATTCCATATTTATTTGATGAGATAGTTAAAGATATGGGAGATGTTAGAAAAGACTTAAGAAAGTTCCAAGAGGACTTGATTAATGAACTTAGAGAAAAAGGTGACAACAACTTATATTTTATGGATGGTTCAAAAATATTTGGAGATAACTACCATGAATTTACAGTAGATACTGTACATCCAAATGATTTAGGTTTTATGAAATTTTCAGAAGCAGTATATAAAAAAATAAATCTAATAATGAAATCAGGAGAATAGGAAAATGAACAGATTATTAAAGAAAATGCAAGAAAGTAAAATGACTTTAATCGCTAGTCTTCCAAGAAACGATTACAATTTAGCAAAATTAGCTTGGGAAAGCGGAGCTGACGCTATCAAAGTCCACGCTAATGTGTTTCACAATGCCAGTCAAAATGATTTTGGATCACTAGCAGATTTTAAAGCAGAATTTTTGAAAATATTGAAAGATTCTCCAGTGCCTGTTGGATTAGTACCAGGAGGAAGCGCTGAATCTTCAGAAGAAGTAATGGATGAAATAGTTGAAATGGGATTTGATTTTCTATCATTATATGCTCATCATACTCCAGCAACTTTCTATTATGATTTAAGAATTAATAATTTTTTATCAGTTAATTCAAGTTATTCTTACCAAGAAATATCTGAATTAACTAATAATGGTTATGCAGATATGTTAGAGTTATCAATTATTGATAAAGAAGAATATGGAACTAGATTAAATGCTAGAGACTTATCTAAATATCAAACAATTGCTAGTCTAAGTGATATACCTTGCGTTGTGCCTTCACAAAAATTTATGCAGTCAAAAGATGTTCCGTTATTATATCAAACAGGTGTAAAAGCAGTGATGTTAGGAGCTGTTGTTTTTGGTAAAGATGCTTCTAACTTAGAAAGCGCATTAAAAGCATTTAGAAAAGAGATTGACCAGCTTTGAAAATAACAGTTTTACCTTTAGATTCAAGGCCTTGTAATCACTCGTGGGTCAAAAAGTTTTCCCAATTAGCAGATGTTGAACTAGCAATAGTCCCTGAAGAACTTTCGGGTAATCTTCATCAAGGTTTAGATTTTTTGAAACACGAAGAGTGGTTAAAGGAAGAAACAAAGAATAGCGATTATCTAATTTTAAGCATCGATGCGCTTGTCAGTGGAGGGCTTATTCAAGCTCGCCAGGCTAAAATGGAAAAAACAGAAGCTTTGAGAAGATTGTCACTATTAGATGAAATTAAAACTCAAAACCCCAATATGAAAATATTGGCTTTTGATACTATTATGAGAACCTCTATTTCGACAACTGATCCAAAGTCTAGAATTTATTGGGAAAAAATGAATGAGTTTTCAAGATTAACTGGGAAACTTCATTATGACTACAGCAAAAAAACAATAGATGATTTAGAAATGATTTTAGAAGAAATTCCTCATGAAATAGTAGATACATATTTGAGAGCAAGAAGAAAAAAACATGAGATTAATTTTAAACTTTGTCAAATGGTTAATGATGGAATAATTGATCAATTATTACTTTTACAGGAAGATTCAATGAAAGAAGGAATGCAAAAAGTAGAAAGTGATCAGTTAATGATTTATGTAAATAAACATCATTTAGAAGATAAGGTAATGCTTTATAATGGAACTGATGAAGCTACAGTCGTTTTATTAGGAAAGGTTCTTTTAGCTAGTAAGAATATTAAACCAAAGGTTCATATCATGTTATCTGATGAAAAACTCAAATCAAAGATAATGCCTTTCGAAGATCGTGAGTTAGAAAAAAATTATTCAAATCTTATGAAAGTAATAGGATTGGAGTCTTTTTCTTACGAGGAAGCAGATTACGTTTTAGCTATTTATTCAGAAGCTAATAAACCTTACGATTTAGATTTAGAATCAACTACGATGATTAAACCAGAACTTAACCGAAAGTTTTATGATTTTATTCATAATGTAAATCACGCTATTAAAGATAAATTACATGTTGAATTCGTGGACTTGCTTTATCCAAACGGTGGATCTTGGGATGTTTTAAGTTCGATTGATTATTCTAATCTTTTAGGTTATTCAGCTTGGAATACTGCTTCAAATTCTTTAGGAAGCGCACTTTCAACGATAGCGGTTCATGCTTATTCTAAAAAAGAAATGAAATCATTTCTTTTTGAGAGAATAATTGATGATTGTCTTTATCAAACATTTTCACGCAGAGAAGCTAACGTTTCTTTACTAGCGGAAAATGTTAATGTTTATGATATGAAAAATGAAGAAGCAGAGAAAGCACTTATAATCATAAATGAAAATTTAAAACATTTAGTAGAAAAGAACCTTAAAGTCAATTTTAACATTTCCTTACCTTGGGCAAGGACATTTGAAATCGATATCGATTTGGAGGTATTTTAAGTGAAAACAGAATATGATGTTATAGTTTGTGGTGGAGGGCCAAGCGGTTTTAACGCTTGTATATCAGCCGCTAGAAACGGAATGAAAACAATCTTAATTGAAGCAACTGGTCTCGTTGGTGGAAATTCAGTAAATGCTTTAGTTGGGCCTTGGATGACTTATCATAAAGATGAGAAGTATGTCGTAAAAGGTATAGCCCAAGAATTAATAACAAGATTGCAAAATGAACAACTTACACTAGGACATATTAAAGATCCCCTAGGTTTTTGTGATACAGTAACTCCTATCGATGTTGAAGGAATCAAACATTTATTCTTCGAAATGTTAGAAGAGGATAATGTTGATGTTTTACTACATAGTTTAGTTACTGATTGTATTATGGAGAATAATGTAGTAAAGGGCGTTAAAGTAACTACAAAGTCAGGAATTATGGATATTAGAGGGAAAGTTATTATCGATGCTACAGGTGATGGAGATGTCAGTGCTTTTGCTAAAGCAGAATATGTTCATGGTAGATCTAAGGATAATTTAACTCAACCGATGACAATGATTTTTCATGTAGCGAATGTAGATATTGAAGTTTTAAAACAAGAGATTAAAAAGAACCCTGAAAACTTTGTTTTAAGAGAAGGCTATGATTATCAGTATCTTGCTGTTTCAGGTTTCTTCAAAGAAGTTGAAGAAGCGAAGAAAAATCAAGATTTTGATTTACCTAGAGACCGTGTATTGCTTTTTGAAGAGGTTAATCCTAACACTGTTTCTATAAACATGACAAGAGTTCAAGGTTTATCTGGAGCTAACGCTTTAGATTTAACTAAAGCGGAAATAGAAGCGAGAAAACAAATAAAAAAAGCTTTTGTTTTCCTGAAAAAATATATTCCAGGATTTGAAAAATCATATATTGTTAGAACTCCATCTAAGATTGGCGTTCGTGAAACAAGACACATTATTGGTGATTATGTAATTGATGTAGATGATATTATTAACTGTAGCCATTATGAAGACTCAATAGCCCTATCTGGTTTTCCTATGGATATTCACTCACCAAGTGGTGATAGTTTAGAACTTTTTGACGAGAATAAAGAACTAGCTTATGAAATACCACTTAGGTCTTTGTTAGTAAAAAATATTGAGAATCTAATTGTTTCTGGTAGATGTATAAGCGCTACTCACGAAGCTTCAGCTTCGTTAAGAGTCACACCTTCAGTGATGGCAATCGGGGAAGCCGCAGGTGTTTTAGCTAGTTTGTCAGTGAAAAATAGAATTACTCCAAGAAAAGTAAAATATCAAGAAGTGCAAGAACAATTAGCTAAGCAAGGACAAATATATCAGAGGTAAATATTTATGTTTAAAGAGATAGATTTTGAAAAAGCTACATATCAGGATATTCAAATAAATTCCAATGAACCCATGAAGCCATTACGTTGTTTTGCGGGAGCTTGGTATCATAAAGTTGTAACTTCAAGAAAACTTTGGTTAGGTATAGAAACTGTAATTACACTACCAGAGTTTATTCCTGATGAATCAAGAAAAGAAGAGACTGTTTTATCTGGAGAAAAAATCATGAGATTTTTAGATACGCCTTCAGTGTATTTAGGTAGTTCAAGTGATTATGAAAATGACATTGGTTTTGGTTTTTTTCACGGCAAGGTAAATGGTGTACTTACCAAAGAGAAGATTACTTTTAGACCTTTTTGGAGAAATATATATCTAGAAAACGGTAAAGAAGTTAATGTTTATAAAGGGTCAAATATTGATGACTCCGAGTATTATTTTTTTCCAGGAGATAAGGTAAAGGTTTCTTTGTTATGTCTTAAAGAAGAACATTTAACTCTAAAAATATCTTTATTAGAAGAAACTAATATAGAACCATTTAGGAGTATAAGAAAAGAACTAAATCCACCAAAGGAATTTTGTGTGGAAAACATAATAGCTCCAGGGAATGGAATAAGAGACACAGAATATAAAATTGTAAATGCGATTGATCAGTATCATAATGAAGGTCGTCCTACACAAATGACAAAAGCAAAAGCGATTAATTGTATTTTTCATAATGTTGATTTGTTTATTGAACATGAGAACAAATTTGTTAAAGTACCATTTTTTAAACAAGAAAAACAAGTTTTATTATGTCCAGCAGAAAATGGATTTGTAATTGAAGAGCATAATGAAGAAAAAAAGGTTTCTATAATACCGGAAAAGAGTGATAAATAATGATTTATTATATGGAAAAAGAGATTTTTCAACAGAAAGAATGTTTAATTAATTCTTATCAAAAGAATGTAAAAATACTAGAAAAAATAGCTAAAGAATTAAAAGAAAAAGAGATTAAATCAGTGATATTTGCGGCAAGAGGTTCTTCAGATAATTCTGGAGTTTTATTTAAGTATCTTTTTGAAACAATATGTGAAATACCAGTTTCATTTGCCGCTCCAAGTGTAATTACTTTATATAAGAGTAAACTTGACTATTCTTCATCATTGGTTATTGGTGTAAGTCAAAGCGGACAAGCTCAAGATGTTTTAGCAATAATTGAAGAGGCTAATCGTCAAAACGCTGTTACTCTAACTATCACTAATTATGAAGAGTCACCATTAGCTAAATCTGGATCATATCATTTGTTTTTAGATACTGGTGAAGAAAAATCAGTTGCGGCTACAAAAACCTTTATGACGCAGATGTATTTACTTGGTTTATTAGTAGGATATATTGATAGTAACCAAGAACTGATAGATGCTTTGGTAGAATTACCTAAAAAATTGAATCTTCCTGAAGATGTGTTGTCTCATATTAAAGAAGAAGCTAAGAAGGCTAAAAACATCGAGAGTGCATTTATTTTAGGTAGAGGTTATCAATATGCTATAGCTAAAGAATTCGCTCTTAAAATGCAAGAAACAACTTATATACAAGCTTTATCGTATTCTATAGCTGATTTTTACCATGGACCATTTGCGATGATATCTGAAGACTCATATGCAGTTGTTTTAATGCCAGAAGATGAAAGTTATCAAGATGGAGAAAAAATGCTTAATGCTTTGAATAAAGCAGGCGCAGAAGTTTTAGCGATTACTACTAATCCAGAGTTAGAAACTAAAAACAAAATCGTTATTCCTGATGTATCAAAGTATCAAGCTCCGTTTGTCAATATCTTTGTTGGACAATATTTCTGCTTAAATTTAGCGATTGCTAGAGGATTAAATCCAGATGAACCAAGAGGTTTAAGAAAAGTTACTATTACAAGGTAAATTTTTATGAATAATATCGATTTTGTTTTAAAACAACATCATGATTTTTATTTAAAAGAACTTAAAAATGTTCTTACCTTTTGGTGTGAGCATGGATATGATGAAGTTAATCGTGGATTCTATACATATCTAGATGAAAAAGGTAAGGTATATTGCGAGGATAAATCTGTTTGGGCTCAAGGAAGAGGCGTTTATA
>JAQUZK010000032.1 GCA_028691335.1 Candidatus Izemoplasmatales bacterium | reverse complement strand
AGATGTTACTCCAAAAAATCCTGCTTCCGGATTTATTGCATACATATAACCGTCTTCTTTAACTTTTAACCAAGCTATATCATCGCCTAGAGTTTCTGCCTTCCATCCTTTTAAAGAAGGAGTAATCATGGCTAGGTTTGTTTTACCGCAAGCGCTTGGAAAAGCACCTGTGATATATTTTACTTTGTTTTCAGGACTAGTTAGCTTTAGAATTAACATATGTTCAGCTAACCAACCTTCATCTTTAGCTATAGCTGAAGCAATTCTTAAGGCAAAACACTTTTTACCTAGTAAAGCATTGCCGCCGTATCCAGAACCATATGACCATATCATTCTTTCTTCCGGGAACTGAGTTATATATTTGCTCTCCATCGGTGCACAAGGCCAACTCGGGTCTTCATCTCCTGGTTTCAAAGGATAACCAACGGAATGAAGACATTTAACAAAATCTTGACCGTTATTGATTAGTTCTAGTACTTCATCGCCTGTTCTTGTCATTATGTGCATATTTAAAGCTACATAGGGACTATCAGTTATTTCTACGCCAAGACGAGACATTTCTAACCCGACTGGTCCCATCGAGAATGGAATTACATACATTGTTCTTCCTGACATACAGCCATCATATAAATTCCACATTAATGGCATTAATTCTTTTTTAGATACCCAATTATTTGTCGGACCAGCAGTTATTTCTTCAGTAGTAGAGATAAAAGTTCTCTTTTCTACTCTAGCTACATCTGAAGGATCAGATCTAAATAATAAAGATCTTGGTCTTTTTTCTGGATTCAGTTTTATTGCCTTACCATCTCGTACGACTTCTTCAGAAACTTCATCGTACTGAGACTTTTTTCCAGACCAAAATACTATTTCTTTTGGTTTTGTGTGTAGACTGATTTCATCAATCCACTCGTATAAAATTTTGTTTTTTTTCATTTCAAGCTCCTTTAATGTATTTTATTAAATAAATTGCCAAATTATAGCAATTATTTGTTATAATAGGGTGGTGAGGTGTTAAAATGGAAATAAAAAATAAGAGCATTGCATTATTAATCGATGCGGAAAATATTAGCCCAAGTTACATTGAAATAATAATTGATGAAGCAAATAAATATGGAACAATAAATTATCGGAGGGTTTATGGAGATTGGACGACTCCACAACTTAATCCTTGGAAAAATAAAATCAGCGAATTTGGTTTGACACCAGTTCAACAGTATGCATACACTTCCGGAAAGAATTCTTCCGATTTCACTTTAATAATTGATGCTATGGATATATTGTATTCGGAAAAAGTTAATAGCTTTTGTATAGTGTCAAGTGATAGTGATTTTACAAAACTAGTCACAAGATTAAGAGAAGATAACATGTTTGTTTTTGGTATGGGTGAGTCTAAGACACCAATATCATTGGTAAACTCTTGTGAGACCTTTGCATACCTTGACAAAATGTTAAAAGGTGATCAACCTGTAGAACCAACAGAAGTAGAACTTAAAGAAGATAAGAAAAAAATGCCTAAAACAACAACTAAAGTAGTTAGTTCTATTACTCCACTAAGAAGAATAAAACAAGAGTTAACAAACATAATTAATGCTAATCTAGAAGATGATGGATGGGCGTACTGGAGTTTAATAGCTCAATTATTACAGAAGAAGTTTCCAGGGTTTCATCCTAGAAATTACGGAGATAACATTAGACCTTTACAATTTTTCGAGAAAATGAAAGAGTTTGAAGTAAAAAAAGAATTAACTGTTACCTATATCAAAAACAGAAAGTAAAATAAGCCTATTTAAGGCTTTTTTTTATAATGTCTCTTCACATATGGAGAGTTCATTAGGTGTAACAACCCGGGGTAGTTTAAATCAAACTCAATTATATCTCCAATTTTATAGCTTGTGTTATTTAAATTAATAATAAGGTGATCACTACTACCACCGATTATATCTAACTCATTATCTCTTGGTTTTAAATTTTCAAGAATAACATCTTGTTTTCCCACAGCCAAAATGGCTCGTTTCATTAATCCTTTATCTTCAATATAGGTCTTTTCTCCAAAGGAGTTTATTGAGGTTTCTCCATCAGGGAATGAAGGTTTTGTTTTACATTCAATAATTTCAGCTTGTAGAGTAAATATGTCATGATAGAAACCGTCGATGTCAGTTGAGTAAGCAGTTTCTTTACCAAAGAAAATGCCTTCACCTATTCTTAAGGAATTTATATCCTTAGGAATCTGATTTTTGCCGAAAAGATAAAGAGAAGAAGAATTACCGCCAGAGATAAAATCTAGAGATATTTGAAAATAATCTTCAATATTATTTTTAATTTCTACTAATCTGTTAAGTATATCAAAACTTGGAATAAGTCCTCCATAACAAGTTAAGTTCGTTCCTATACCTTTTAGAATTATATTTTCTAATTCTAAGATTTCCTTAATATTTTTATTGTGTTCATAACTATAATAAAATCCTTCTCTCAGGTCTCCAAGATCGAACATTAAAATTATTTCGTGTTTTTTATTTTGCCTTTCAGCCTCTAAATTCAGAGCTTTAATGGTTTCTAGTTCGCTGTTTAAAGACAGGTTAGCATATTTAACAACATCTTTTACTTCTGATAAAGAAGGAATCCTTACTAAGTACTTTTTAGCTCTTAGTCTATGGTAAAGTTTCAAATTTTTAATTCTAGAGTCACCAATATAATCAAATCCACATTCATCGAAAATACTAGCTATTTTTTTATCACCAGCTAAAACTTTAATAACAGGCATAATATAATCTATGCCATTATTTTTTGAATATTCTATCATTTTTAGACAGTTGAATTTTAATTTTTCTAAATCGACACTAACTCTAGGATACATTATTCAATCCTCAAACTTTTCTTTAATAATAATAAAGCTGCTTTTGGGTGCTTAATACTTAACACTCCTAAAGATGCCATTATGTAATCATTATCTATCAAAGCTATTGATTTTGGCGATGGACTGAGAACTAGACCATTCTGTTTTCTCAATACATCCATAATAATATCTATTCTATTAGGAAGTCTAGTTAAAGCTCCACCGGTAGCTATTATGTATTTAACATTACTTAAATCTTTTCCTTCGGCGTAAGTAACTTTACCGCTACCATTAAACATATGTACTAGTTTTCCAGCATGACGTTTTAATGAAATTTCAAAAGCTGTTTTTGCTAAAAGTTCAGTTAATGAAATTTGATCATCATTTGGTATTGGTTTATATTCTTTCAATAAGCTATCTAGTTTTTCAACTTTTATATTTAGCTTTTTACATATGTTTTCTTTACCTATTAATTCAACAACGTTATTTTTATTTATATAGACACCCAAATCACCTTCAACCGTTCTTTTAGCAAAGGGTTCAGGAGCTATAAGTATTTTTGAAATTTCATCCTTGCCTTCCGTTACTGAATGGATATCAGTTGTAGCTCCGCCAACATCAACAGTGATTAAGTCACCTAAATACTCGTACATTAGTTTTGAGGCTTGCATTACAGCTCCTGGAGTTGGTATGATTGCCTCATTTACTATTTCTTTAACCCTTTCCATGCCGGGAGCTTTAATTATGTGCTTTTCAAAAACATTTTGAATGATAATCCTTGTGTTTTCGACATCTAAACAATCAATTTTCGGATAAACATTATTGCTGAGGTAAAGATAATCCAATTGGTTTTCTTCTAAAAAGTATTTCTTAACGAGATTTTGGTTTTGAATATTCCCGGCATAAATAACTGGAATATTTAATTTTAATTTTGCAATATTTTTAGCGTTCTCTAAGGCTGTTTTTCTTTCGCCAAAATCTACTCCACCTGAAATCATGATGATATTTAATTCTTCACTCATAATTTCTTCTAATTGGTAATCCTCTAATATTCCAGATGTAATTAATTTGATGTTAGCTCCGGCTCCTAGAGCAGCCTCTTTTGCGGCTTTTACTGTCATATCGTAAACAAGTCCGTGTACACTCATTTTTAAACCGCCTGCAGCACTAGAACTCGCAAAAGTTTCTTTTGCGAGTATTTCTTTAATATTTAGATTATTCATCAAGTTTTCTTTTGCTTGGTTCAAACCTATTGTTACATCTCCTTGATTAACTGAAGTGGGAGCGAATCCGCTTCCTATGAAGATAGGGTTGTCAGTATCAAGGTTATCAAAAGCGTTAATTATTGTAGTTGTTGAACCAATCTCTGCTACTAAGGCATCAATTTTCATCCATTTCTACCTTTTTTTTAACTATAAATGAAGCTACATGGTGTCCTTTTGTTCCTCTACCGAAACCTGCATCAACACCGTTTTTTTCTGCTAAATCAGGAGTAACTTGTGTTCCGCCTGCAACTATTATCAATTTATCTCTAACACCTTTTTCGATTGCATAGTCACTAGTTTTTTTCATGTTTTTATAGTGAATGTCATCATGAGAAATTATTGTTGACATTAAGATAGCATCTGCATTAGTTTCTATTGCTGCGTCAACTAACTTAGTAATAGGAACAGATGTTCCTAAATAAATGCAGTTAAAACCATATTTTTCAATTCCGCCATGTTTTATATCGATAATTTCTCTTAAACCTACTGAATGTTCATCTTCACCTACAGTACCAGCGACTATTGTCATTGGATGATCATTAATATAGTTTCTAATTTCTTCATCACTTAGAAGATCAGGTTCTTTTTGAAGAGTTAACTTATTAAGATCTATTTCTATATCTACTTTTCCTTTAATTTGTATTCTAGTTGCTTCCGCATTTTGAAGAACCTCTCTATGAATTACTTCCGCGTCTATAAGATTCATCTTTTTTGCGATTTCTAAAGAAGCTGCTTCAGCATAACGGATAGAAGTAGGTAGTGTTATATCAACAACTAAAGTACCATCACCGGCCCATTCAACTTCAGGTTTTATAATATTAGAATTTAAATATTTTTTAGTAGTATTTAGTCTCTGATTAACATTATCTTCCATATCTAATTCATCAATATACTGTATTTTTTTTCGATCTTCGAAAGTACATCCACCAATAACTTTAGAAGGAGATTCATCTTTGTTTAAACCGTATTGTTCTATATTATTATAACCAAAATGGGCAGTAACCGGCGCGAAATAATCGTCATCCCTAGGATAAACTGTGTTTGAACCAATACCGCCATTAATTTTTCTTGAAATACCATCGTAATTTCTTTCAGGATATATTCCTGAGTCGATGAAGAAACCATCTTCAACTGCTTGAAAATATCCTCCAGATTCAAGTAATTCTTCGAAAAATAGAATAGCTCTTTCTTTTAGTTCTCTAACTTTACTAGGAAGATATCCATTATCTTTGAGTTGAACCATTTCAAGTAATCCATCCATGCCTATTAAAGCTTGTTTTGCTGTATCACAGGCTTCAACATTATACATATGCCATGGTACATTTCGGCCTTCGTCTGGAGTAATTGTTGATTGGATATCAGCTGATGTTAGTTTTGAAATCATCATGTTGAGTACATGTGTTACAGTAGCTTCTCTAGTTGATGACTCCATATACTTAGTGTTCATTTGAGCTCTCATTTTGTAATCAGAAAAGAAATCTCTTAAAGCTTTTGCGTATGGTAGATTAATTTTTAAATCTGGTGCAGGAGCAGCAGTAGGAGGAACTGTTGATAATGCGATATTTTCTTTCTTAATTCCTGCTTTTTCAGAGAAAAGACTATTTATAGCATGTTGAACCATGAGTTCAGGCATAACTTTCCAAGCAACCATAGCGGTAGCATTGGCGTTGTGAGCTCCATCAATTTGTAAAATATCAGCCCAAGCCATAATTTTTTTGCTTTCAGCAGCGTCAACAAAGGATCTAATCATATTAATATTTCTATACAAAACATTATATTGTGGATCCTGGTGAGCGCCGTTAACCCCTTCTTCAGCAAACATCACCGCTATATCAGGACCAGCGACACCACTAACATATGAGTGATAGTTTATCGGCCTTCCTACTTCATCTTCAATTATGTCTAAAGCTTTTCTTTGAGCCCTTACTTGTTTTCTAGTTATCGGGACTCCTCCAACACCTTGAGGAGTACCTTCTATTAATCCATCAAAATGTGATTGTCCGGCTGTTCTGATAACCATCAAGTGGTCAGCTCCATGCCAAGCAGCCATTCTCATTCTTCTAATATCATCTTCAAATCTTCCACTTGCGATCTCTGAAGTGATTACTTGAATAGGTTGAGGATCAATATTATCAAAATATTTAGCTGCAGGGAGAGGAGTACTATTTTTAAGTGGTTTAGATGCGTCTGAATATAAATTACCTGCCATTTCAAGATTATAAACAGGTTCTCTCCACGTCCAACCTCTTCGTCTCGGTTCATATTTGTCTAAATCTTTTAAAATATTTAGAATGTCTAGTTTTTCGTTTTTATTCATTGCTAGCCACCCCAAAACTTTCTTGCACTTTTTTCCAACCTTGATTATTAATTAGTTTTAATCCAGATTCTCTTATGCTTATTTTTTCTAATTCTGCTAAACGATATACTACATGACCAGCGCCCTTAGATATTAAGCCGTGATTTAAAACCTTGTCAACTAAGTCTTTAGCTTCCAAACTTGAAAAACCCATTCTTAATAAAACACTTCTTTCAATAGCAGGAGTAGTGTTTTTGTAAGCTAAGTCTATTAAGGGGGTGACAGCTTTCTCAGCTAAATCCCAAAATCTATTTTTTAATTCTTCATCAGTTAGATTTTCTAAATGTTTTCTTCTAGAATTATAGTCATCTTCTCGATTTTTATGTTTTATCATTTTGCATCCTCCACTTTAATATCGTACTTTTTAGCTTCTTCAGTAACGAAATTAATATCTGTATTTGTTTCTTCCGCAAGGAAGATCAAGTCTTTATTTGATAATACTTTTGTTTTAGAAAATTGATTTTGTAAGTATTTTTTTCTTATACTTACAAGATCCAAGTCTTTTGCTTTAATTAAATCAACAGATTTAGGGAACACAATAGATTTTCCGGGAATTTCATCAGAAGGATCGCCAAAATAAATACAAATACCATTTTCTCTGGCAAATGATAACTGCGCTTGATGATGTTTTCCGGCTGATGTATACTCAGTTTCTTGAACTATAATTATTTGGTCTTCTTTAAGCTCTTGAGCTAAGCAAAAAGCTGCTGCTAAAGAAGTGTTACCAGCAGGACCTCTTTCTATTCCCTCTAAAACCGATAAGGCTTCTGTGATAAAGAATACTTCGCCTTGATTTACAGTAACATATCTATCGATATATCTTAAAGCTCTAGCTGCAGATCTTGGAACATCACTACGATCTGGGTTAATTATAAATGGTAAACCAAATCCTGTGTGTCCAGTAGTAAATGATTTTTTATTGAAATCATTATCATCAGCCATATGTAAACCATATAAATTGACACTAGAACCCACAATTTCAATCTTTTTATCAGTGCTTTTTATAATTCCTCTAGCAGTTCCTGTAAGATTTCCTCCACCGGCATTAGTACAAACTACCATGTCAGGAAGTTTACCGGTTTTTATTTTACAATCTTCAATAATCTCTTGACCTAAAGATTCAATTCCCATAATTCCATATGGAGTGTACAAAGAAGCGTTAAAATAACCAGTTTCCTCTAACAACAATAAAAACTTATAAAACAATTCTGGCCCAACACTAAGTTGAACCACTTCAGCCCCATAGGCTTCACAGGCTCTAGCTTTTTCAATAATCTCTGGTTGGCCAATTCCAAAGGAATCGTAACATTCTTGGACAATAATACATTTAAGTCCATGCTTTGCAGCTTGTGAGGCGACAGCGGCTCCGTAATTGCCGCTAGTGGCCGCAATAACGCCTTTAAAACCAAGCTTTTTTGCTTGATAACATGAAATACTAGCTCTTCTAGCTTTAAAGCTTCCTGAATCATTTAAAGCTTCATCTTTAATAAAAATACGCGCGCCATATCCTGGCTTTGATACTTTTCTAGCTAAAGCAGCTATATTTTTGCATTCTTTTAGAGGTGTGTTACCAACGCCAAAATCATTTTGTATTTTTCTAATTTCTTCAATTGTAAAATTTCCTTCCGAAAGCATTGCTTCGTAATCAAAATTCAAGTAATCACTCTCATATTGATCATAGTTTATACCCACAGATTTTTGCATGATTTGATTTTTTCTAGACATAACACTTAAATAAGAATTATCCATTATAATCATCTCCAAAAAGTGCGGATTTAACCATCTTATCCACAAGTTGTATTTCCGGTATAAATTTACCGTATGTATGTAAATATGCAGGATTAACTTCGATTAGTTCCCCTGATTCAAATCTGCCGGTTACAGTTTTTACTGTTACTATATCTTTAATATTTGCATCTTCCAGCAAATATCCTTTTACCCACATTAACAAAGGAACTTTTTTTGTTGCTTCAGGTAGATTATGAGCTCTTTCTTCAGGATTTAGAATAACTTTCTTTATTTGGACCCAACTATTCTTTTTTATCAAAGTAATCAATCCTTTCTAATTAAATTCCTAACATCACCCATGATAGCTCTTGGTACAGGCAAATCTATCATTGTTACTAGTCCAGGATTTGCGTTGATGACATGAGGAATCATGTTTACACAGATTGCAATAGTTCCGATTCCACCTTCAACTTCAGGAACATTACCTAAATTAATCTCAGGTTTACCTTTGATTTTTATATAATCACCAGTGCTTACGCCAACTAATTCAGGTTCAATTTGTTGCGGATGATATAACTTGATTGAAATATCATTTTCAAGTAAAACTTGAGCACTCATCTCAACGCCGCAAACATCTCCAGCTTTTGCAAAACCGTAAGGGCTTTTCCTATCTATTTCAGTGATAATTGGTTTCATTTGTTGATTGAAATCAAGAACTTTTAGTCCCATGGCTTCAGCTATCATAAATGCAGATTCTTTGAATCCAACATGACCTGCGATTTCACCGTTTTTTTCTCTTTCTTCAAACTCTAAAACGGATAAACCAACACCTTGCTCTTCCATAACTGTTTTGCCAAAAGGAGACAATGAGTTAATACGGGAAATTTCAAATTCTTTGACTTCTTCATTAACTCCGCTTATACAAATCGCTAATAAATCCATCATCATTCCAGGATTAACACCCGTACCTAAAACGGTAACGTTATACTGTTTTGCTAAAAGGTCAATCTCTTTAGCTAGTTCAGGTTCGTTAGCTTTAGGAAAAGACATTTCTTCTGCAGTAGAAATAACGTTAACTCCGTGTTCGACTATTTTCTTTATTTTCGGAAAAGCAGATTTAGTGTAAGAGTCAGTCGCTAGAAGAACAACATCTACATCATTGTTTGTAAGAATATCATCAATATCATTAGAAATGATTACGTCATGACTATATGGATTGCTAACATTTAAGACTTCAAAGATACTTTTACCAACAATTTTTTCATATAGATCGCATACACCGATGATATTAAACCCTTTTTTATTGATAATCATTTTAGCCATACCAGAACCCATTGCTCCAAATCCCCAGATAGCTACATTAACAAATTTTTTCTCCATCAGTTTGTTATCCTCGTTCCAGTGTGACCTAGTAAGGCTTCCTTAGCTTCATCTAAAGAAGCTATGATAGCTGTACGATGTTTCTTGCCGCTAACAAACGCTTTAGCAGCTTCAATTTTTGGTAACATTGAACCTTTTAGAAAATGTCCTTTTTCAATTAACTTATCAATTTCTTTTAAAGTTATATGGTCTAAGTCTTTTTCTTCAGGGGTATTAAAATTTATTTTAACTTTATTTACTGCAGTTAATATGACTAGCATATCAACATCCAATAAATCCGCTAACTTTGCACTAGCGAAATCTTTATCTATTACAGCGGGTACACCGATAAATTGATTGTCTTTTTTAATAACTGGTATTCCACCGCCACCAACAGTTATAACTAAGTGGCCTGCTTTTACTAAAGTTTTAATTATATCTAATTCAACTATATTTATTGGCTTTGGGCTAGCTACTACCCTTCTATATCCTCTGGAAGCATCCTCAATCATTTTATATCCTTTTTCTTTAGTAAAAATATTAGCTGTTTCAAGATCATAAAACTGACCAATAGGTTTAGTTGGATTTTTAAATGCTTCATCATCTTTATCTACTTCAACTTGGGTAACTAT
>JAQUZK010000031.1 GCA_028691335.1 Candidatus Izemoplasmatales bacterium | reverse complement strand
TTCTATCATAATAAGAAAAAGGTAACTCTTGTAAATGATTAAAAGCTTTTTCTCTAATATTAAATGCCAATTCGGTTTGGATTTTACCAGCAAAAAGAATAAACAAATATACCATAGCTGCCTGAATAATCATAAAACCTACAAAAAACCCAATCAACACAGGTAGTTTAGAAAAATCAGCAGTACCATTTTCAACATTTGGTTTAATAATATCATCAATTGCAAAAGCAGAAATATAAGGATAGACGATATCAGTAACTGCTAAAATAGTAATCGCTAATATACCAAATATAACATGTTTTTTCAAAGGTTTCATGAACACTAATATTTTTTTCCATGTTGACCAATCAAATTTCTGGGACGTGAAGTTCTCTTCATCTTGTAAGTAATCACTCATTATCTTCACCATCCTCTTCTAATTGGAAATTAATCTGAGATTGAATTTCCCATATATTTTTATAAAGACCATTAATTTTAATTAAATCCTCATGTTTACCGCTTTCTTTAATTCTTCCATCTTCTATAACCAATATTTGATCCGCTTCAGAAGCTGTAGTAATTCTATGAGTAATGATAAACACAGTAGATTCTTTCCATTCTTGATTTAAAGCCCTACGGATTTGAATATCCGTTTCTGTATCTACAGCCGACAAACTATCATCAAAAACTAAAATCGGCTTTGGCTTTAATAACATTCTAGCAATAGCTACACGTTGCTTTTGTCCTCCAGATAAAGTAACTCCTCTTTCACCAACTAAGGTATCATAACCTTTTTCAAAGTTCATAATATCATTGTGTACTTGTGCTATTTTCGCAACATTCGAGACTCTATTTAAATCGGTGTTAGTGTCAGAAATTTTTATATTGTCTTGAACAGATTTAGAGAACAAGAAAGGTTCTTGAAGAATAACCCCGATGTTTTTTCTAAGATGATGTTTTTCGATTTCTGTAATCTCAATACCATCAACTAAAATCTGTCCTTTTTGATAATCAAGAAGTCGGATTAAAAGGTTCATTAAAGTACTCTTACCAGATCCTGTCTTACCAATAATAGCTATAGTTTGACCTTGTTTAGCTTTAAAGTTAATATCAATGATTTGGTCTTCTTTTGAATCTCGAAACTTAAATGAAACATTCTTAAACTCTACACTGCCTTTAATTTCTGGAGTATCTTTATCTTCTTCATCCACATATTCACCTGGATTAGAGATAATATGATTTAATCTTGAAACAGATACAATAGTTTTTGAAAAATCACCAACTAATCTACCTAATTGTCGCATTGGCCATATAATATTACCAGCATATGCTAAAAACGCTGTATAAACGCCCACAGAGATATCTCCACGTGAAGCAAATATGATACCAATTAAAGCGATTATGAAAAATTGAATAAATGATATGAAATCAGTTGAGCTCCAAAATATAGCCATTTTTTTAACTAATCCATAATCAGAATCAGTAAACTTACGATTTAATCCTCTGAATTTCTTAACTTCATATGCTTCGTTAGCGAAAGCTTTTACTACTCTTGCGCCACTTACGTTTTCTTGAACATGAGTTGTCATAGATGCTTCATTCTTTTCTATTTCATTAAACATTTTTTCTACTTTGCTAAAATAGAAAGCCGCGCTAGTTAAAAGAATTGGCGCTATTATCAAAGACACCCACATGATTGTGACATTTAGTCTTGACATTTGGTAGATTGATAAACCTACTAAAAGAACTAATCTAGCAACTTCAATGCTTTGTTCAGAAATAAATCTTTTATACATTTCTACATCTGTAGTACATCTTTGAATAATATCACCAGTCTCAGAATGTGAATGAAAATAGTAATCTGCATCTCTTAATTTTAAATATAAGTTATTTCTTAAATTATACGCTGTTTTTTCTGCGAATATCCCTGATATAGCTCTTTGCACAAAAATAAACACCGCTCTTATTAAAGCTAATACCACGATTAAAATCGCAGCTAACAATAAAGGACTAAGCCCACCTTGATCAACCAACATATCCGCAAAAAACGGAGGTAGTTTAGAACCATCATCACTCATCTTTAGAATAACATCGATGATGTGCTGTCCAAATAACGGGGTTAATGTTCTTAAATATGATACTATAAATAATGAAACCAAAGCGGGAATTAATAACAATGAATTAGATCCCATCCATTTAAACATCAACCCTAAATGTTTAAAAATATGACGCTTTGGTTTTTCAACTTTTTTTATTGCTTCCAAAGTATTTTCCTCCTTGCAATATCCATGCAAGATATTATTTCTACATTTTTTTAATAACTTGCATACCCAGAAGTTCCATGCCTTCATTAAGGATGTTTCTAATTATCGAAATTAAACAAAGTTTTGTATTTCTTTCGATATCATCTTCAACGACAATTTTTTCCTTAGCATAGAAACTATTAAAATAACTGGCTAACCCTAAAAGATACTTCGCAATCACTGATGGCGAATATTCTTCTTTAGCCTTTAACAAAATCTCTTCATACTGCGCAATCGCTTTGATTAATTCAAAGCTATGATCTAGCGCATATAAATTATAATCAAGTTTATCATAAACAAAATCATTTTCTTCTAAAACCGAAGTAATCCTAACTGAAGTATATTGCAAATATGGTCCAGTTTGACCAACAAAATTAACCATATCATTCAAATTAAACTCTATTTCATTTGTACGATAATTCTTTAAATCATTAAATATCACAGCTGATACTCCAATTTTTTCAGCTATTTCTTCTTTATTATCTAAATCAGGATTTTTCTCATTTATATAATCTAAAGATAAAGCAATAGCTTCTCTAAGAACATCTTCAAGCTTAACTATTTTACCTTTTCTCGTAGACATCTTTTTCCCATCTTGCAGTACTAATCCAAAGTTAATATGATGGATTGAATCGGCGTAGTCATATCCCATTTTTCTAATAACTGCTTTTAACTGTTCAAAATGCAGTTTTTGTTCATTACCAACAACGTATAAAGCCTCTTCAAAATCATAGTTATTCTTACGATAAAACAAAGCTGCTAAATCTCTAGTAATATAAAGAGTAGATCCATCACTTTTTTGAATCAATGCCGGAGGCATAGATTCTCCTAAGTCAACAATCATCGCGCCTTCATCTTTTACCAAAAGATTCTTGCTTTTTAACTCATCCACAACAGCTTGCATTTTATCATTATAGAAAGCCTCTCCATTATATGAATCAAACTGAACTTTTAACATATCATAAACCTTCATATACTCGGCTAACGATACTTCGCGAAAATGTTCCCATAGTTCTTTATACTCTAAGTTTCCTTGTTCTAACTCTTTAAATATTTCTCTTGCTTTATCTTCCATTTCCGGCTTATCTTTAGCCATCTCATGAAATTCAACATATAACTTAACTAACTCTTCTATTGGATTCTTGTCAACTAAATCTTTATTACCAAAATTTAAGTAAGCATAGATGATTTTTCCGAATTGTGTACCAAAATCACCTAAGTGATTGATTCTTACAACTTTATACCCTAACTTATCTAGAATATTTCCTAAAGCATGGCCAATAATTGTTGAACGTAAATGCCCTACTGAAAATGGTTTAGCAATATTAGGTGATGAATAATCAATTACCACTGTTTTATTGTTGCCATAACTATACTTCTTTGATAAGACATCAACATTTTCTTCAATAACCATTTTTGAAAAAGCTATTCTATCTAAAGTAATGTTAATAAAACCACCAACACGGTTAATCTCTTTAAACAGCGATCTAACACTAGTGTTTTCTATAAAAGTCGTTACTTCCTCTACGACTGAATCAAGTCCTTTTCGCAATACTTTTACTACAGAAAAAACCGGAATCGAAATATCTCCTAAACTACTTGATTTAGGTTCTTCAACAACGATATTTATTTCTTGATTATATTTTTCTTTAAAACTCTTTTCGAGTTCTTCTCTTAAACGATTCTTAATTTTATTAATCACTCTATCAACTCCATATCTAATAGTATTCTAGCACAATTATTTTACTTATGATTCACTTATTTCTAAATCAGATAAAATATTGTACATTTCTAATAAATCTTCTTCTTTTTTCTTAATTTCCGATTCAACTTCATGATAACGTTTATGGTCATTATAAACCTCTTCTAAGAACAAAGTATTCTTCTTTTCAATTATCTCTTGTTCCAAGGCTTCAATCTCAGATTCCAACTTTATTCTTAACTTATCGGTATTAACTTTTTTTACTGGCTTGTCTTTCTTCACTTTTTCTTTTTGAACATTTTGATTCTTAATCAGATACTCTTCATAATTACCAGTAAAAACATGAGCTTCTTTATCTAATTTTATGATCTTAGTCGCAACTTTATTGATGAAATATCGATCATGAGAAATAAAAATAACTGGACCTTGATACTCTTCAAATACATCTTCAATTATATTTTTCGAATCAATATCTAAATGATTTGTTGGTTCATCAAGAACTAATATATCTGGTGCTTCTAACATCAATAATAATATTCTTAGTTTTACTAACTCTCCACCACTTAGCACAGAGATTTTCTTGTATACATCTTCTTTAATAAAACCAACTCTTGCTAAATCGCTTCTAACCTCAAATAATGTTTTACTTGGATAAATACTATGAACTTGTTCTAAAAGATTCATTTCACTATTAAAAAAATCAAGATTTTGGTCAAAATATCCAAATTTTAATTTCTTATAAAATCTAAATTCTCCTTTTAGAGGTTTTAATTCTCCCATCAAAGTTTTAATCAATGTTGTTTTTCCAGTACCGTTATTCCCGATAATTCCTATTTTCTCAAAACCCCTCATCTTAAAACTGATGTTTTGAATAATCGGTTTTTCATATCCAATACTTAAATCTTCAACTTCTAATATATGAACATTAGTAGGTCGAGAAGTTCTAAAATCTAGATTAAGATGTGTGCTGCTTAAGTTTTTAACTTCGATTCTTTCAATTCGATTAATCTTTTTAATCCTATCTTGAGCACTCTTTGCTTTGGTCGCTTTATAGCGAAATCTATCAACAAAACTCTGTAGATGTGCGATCTGCTTTTGTTGCTTTTCATATTTTTTCACTAACAACTCATAGCGATTTACTTTTTCGATTTCATAATCATCATAGTTTCCATGATATACTTCAATCGTTTGATTATCAATTTCATATATTTTTCTAACTACTTTATTGATAAAGTATTTATCATGAGTAATAACTAAGACTGAACCCTTATAACTTCTCAAGTAATCTTCCAACCACTCAATTATTTCAATATCCATATGATTTGTCGGTTCATCTAAAATTAGAAGATCAGGTTCAATCATTAATAGTTTAGCAAAAGCAATTCTAGTTTTTTCTCCACCAGAAAAACTTTCTACTGGTCTATCATAATCTTCTCTTGAAAAACCGAATCTTGTCAGAAGCATCTCAGCTTTGGTTAAGTAGTCATAACCACCTTTAACTAAGTATTCATGTTCTTTATCGCTATATCTTTTAAGCATCAACTCAGAGCTATCCTCTTTAAGTTTCACTGCTAAATCATGAAGTTCTTTCTCAATTTTGATTACATCTTTGAAAACAATTAAGCATTCATCAATTAAGGTATTTTCTTCTGATTCAATGATTTTTTGTGATAAATAACCTATTTTTGCTTTGTTAAAAATAAAAATTTCCCCAGAATCTGGGGCAATTTCTTTTAATATCATCTTGACTAATGTCGTCTTACCAACGCCGTTGCGCCCAATAAGCGCAACCTTTTCATCTTTATTAATTTCCAATGAAATATTGTCAAAAAGCATATTACCGCCAAAGGTTTTATTTAGGTTATTTATTCGTAAAATGTTCATATGTGTCACCACCTAAAATATCGTCAATCGCGATAATTCAATATTTTTACAATATTATTCTATCAAATATTAAATCATAAAACAATAAAATTATTTACTGAATGACTATTTTTTTTATCCTTCTATAAGAAGCAAGATGCCCAAGATCGTATAATACCCTCCTGTAATCATCAATAGGCCACCCATTATCACAGCAAAAATGACTGCATTTTTCTGTGGTTCTATTTTCGTTTTATATTTATAGTTCATCATAGCTTTAACGAATTTTCTTGGAAAAAATGCTATTCTTACACCTAACAAGAAAAAAGCAAAGCCGATGACTGATAATAAAATCTTTAAAAACATTACTTATAGCTCCTTAATCATCTAATATAACGTTATTATTTTGTTCGTCAAGAATATATGGATTCTCCATAATCTTTTTAAATTCTCTTAAAGATAAACTATTGTATAAACCATCGCATATTCTTTCATCGATTACAATACCCATCTTCATTATTTTTCTAGCAGCTATTTCTTTTGTTTCTTGGTTAATTACCTTAGGTTCCCAAGTTTCTTTACCCATAGAAACAAAAATACCTGTTGTTCCAAAATTATAAATATGATGAAGTACTGCTTCCATTTTAATTGACTTTAAGTTTGTAACAAATATTGATGTATGGAATGGACTAACATCAATAATCTTTTTTGATAACATTCCGTGCTTATCCATCCACATTAAAAACCTAACAGAAGCCTTAATTAAAAAATTAGGGGTTCTGGTAAGAATTTTTGCAATATGATCAGTATCATTATGAATTTCGCCTTGATTTTCTTTTACAGTTTGATGAATTTTATCCATAATATCATTTATAGATTCTGTTCCATCAAAACTCATTTTTATAGTTGTTTCCTCAGCCTGATCAATTAATTTCTTCTTTACAGATAATGAGATCTGAATGTTATTTCTTTTATATATTCTACCATTCATAATAAAACGATTTAACTTAGGTCTGATTGATAAAACTCTAACAAAAGATGCCATAACAACATCCATATATGTCAATCTTAAACCATCTTTCTTCCTTTTATCAAAAATGTATTTATCCAAATTTTCACAATCTATTTCTTGAAATTGCATTACCATCGCATCATTACGATCATACATAATGTGAGGTACAATTCTCATAAACGGATCAATATTCCTAACTTTCTTTCCGTCACATCTTCTTCCAAACATATTTCCCCTCCTGAAATCTTATTTGATTTTATCACAATTCTCTAACAATAACAATAATATTATAGTTAATTAATAGTTTTGATTAAATTTATGTTATAGTTTTTTTACAAGAATTATGATAAACTATTTATTACATTTGGTTATTTTTTTTCCACTATAAGCCAAATAATAAATTACTAGCGAGGAGACGATGATGAATCAAATTGATGCCCATTTTGATGACGGCAAGAATTATTTTAGAATTAGATCTTGTGGCATTATAATTAATGATAACCAAGTATTGATGGTAAAAAATGATCAAGATGATTATTTATACTCTGTAGGAGGCGCAATTCACTTAGGGGAAACTGTTGAAGAAGCTTGCGTTAGGGAACTTAAGGAAGAAACTGGCCATTCATATGAAATAGATCGTCTTTTATTTGTACATGAGAATTTTTTTACTATGAACAATCGGCCTTTTCATGAAATAGCGTTTTATTTTTTGATGAAACCAAGTAGTATTACGAAGTTCACACAAAACAGTATTGGTTTTACCGGTGCTAAAGAAGAGATGGTATGGATTCCATTGGAATCATTTAATCAATACAAAGCCTATCCAAGTTTTTTTGGAGAGGAATTAACTAACCTATCTTTACATGTTAAACACATTGTTACAAAAGAAAAAAATACTTAAAAAGAATACAAGGAGCAAAACAAAATGAAAATTAAAAACTACACTTATATTATCTTACCTTTATTGATTGTTGTATTTTTCCTTATAGTCGCATATTTTGGTAATCAATGGTACATTGCATATCAAATTAATAAGGGCAATATGGAAATGGCGTCCATAGGTGTCAATTATTCATATATATTTGAAAGTTTCAATAATATAGTACCTTTTTGGCCTTGGACAGTTTATCCCTACATTATAGCTTATCCATTTTGGACTGGTACATTTATTTATATAAGCATCCGGTCTAAAGACAGTATGTATACAATTATGACAATGGCAATTATCACTTTTATCATCTGTGGAATTTGGTATTTCTTCTGGCAATCAACCGTTTATGACTGGAGATTCACTTCTGGGATTTTCCTAAACAATGATGTTTTGACCCCTAGAACTGATTTAAGTTTTGAGGAATCAATAGTACTTTGGATCTATCGTTCAGCAATGCCGTTAAACGCTATGCCATCATTACACACGCTTATGAGTTGGTTATGTGTAATTGCATTAAGAATGGATAAAAAAATTCCAACTTTCGCAAAAATAATCATTTGGGTTTTATCACTATCAATTATAATTTCAACACAAACAATCAAACAACACTATATCATAGATGTAATTGTTGGATTAGCCTTAGCTGAAGCTTCTTATTGGGTATTAAGAAACTCTCGAATTGTTAAAGTTTTTGCTAAGTGGGTTAGTTCTTTCAGTAAAAAACTAAGACTTGAGTAATAAATGTAAACGTTTTTCTTAAACAAATAAATCGTTGCTTATTGATTTATTTGTTTTTTATTTTTATAATTAGCAAAAGACGACTAATATCGAAAGTAAAAAATGAGGTAAAGTATGAAAAACTATTCAAAAGAAGACATTTTAAAAAATGCCAAAAACGAAAACGTTAGGTATGTTAGATTAATGTTCACGGATATTATAGGTACAATTAAATCCGTAGAGATTCCAGTAGGCCAACTTGAAAAAGCCTTGGACGGAAAGGTAATGTTCGATGGTTCTTCTATTGAAGGATTTGTTAGAATAATGGAAGCTGACATGTACTTGAAGCCTGATTTCGATACCTGGCTAGTTCTATCTTGGGAGGAACCAAGATACGGAAAAGTCGCTAGATTAATCTGTGATGTATATACACCTGATGGAAATCCTTCTAGTGCAGACCCAAGATCAAATCTAAAACGAGTCATCAAGAAAATGCAGTCAATGGGTTTTTCAACTTTAAACATTGGCTTTGAACCAGAGTTCTTTTTATTTAAACTAGATTCTTGCGGCAAGCCAACTCTAGAAATAGTTGATGAAGGCGGATATTTTGATCTTTCTCCTATAGATGGTGCTGGTGATTGTAGAAGAGATATAGTTTTAGAATTAGAAAAAATAGGTTTCAAAATTGAAGCTTCTCATCATGAAGTCGCACCTAGTCAAAATGAAATCAATTTTGAATTTTCAAATATTGTTGAAGCTTGTGATAATGTACAAACATTTAAACTAGTTGTTAAAAATATTGCTAGAAGGCATAACCTTCATGCAACTTTCATGCCTAAACCTATCGCTAATATAAATGGCAGTGGAATGCATACAAATTGTTCACTAGCTGATATGGATGGCAATAATGTGTTTTATGACCCAAAAGATCCTATGGGATTGTCAACTGTCGCTAGAAGATGGATTACTGGTATCTTAAAACACTCTAGAAACTTTTGCGCAATAACCAATCCTACAGTTAACTCATATAAAAGGCTAGTTCCTGGTTATGAAGCTCCATGTTATGTTAGTTGGTCTGAACATAATCGTTCAGTAATGATTAGAATTCCCGCTACAAGAGGCAAGACTACAAGAACAGAAATACGGTCTGTAGACACTACAGCTAATCCTTATTTAGCGGTAGCGGTTATACTAGCTTCGGGATTAGACGCAATAGAGAACGAGTATGACCTTATAGAACCTATAAATGAGAATCTTTTTGCTTTGTCAAATGATCAAAGAAAATTATTAGGAGTAGAAAATCTACCGGACAACTTAAAAGAAGCTGTTGATTTATTAAAAGAAGATAAACTAATAAAAGAAACTTTAGGAGACCATATTTTTAATAAGTTTATTGAATACAAAAATAAAGAATGGGATGAGTTTAGAAAACAAGTTACTGAATGGGAAATAAATAAGTATATAAACTTAATCTAAAAATCACTAAATAAAACAAAAGGCTACTTATGAAATAAATGAAACCTATAAAATAGAGTAAGCATCAAACCATCAGTGCCTACAATTAAATCTGGAAAGATAGTATAATACCTTCAAACTAAAAAACTTGAAGGTATTTTTAATGCAAGCAGATCCAATCTATTAAGCAAAAAGGCAGCTAGAGTGAATATTTCATTCTTAAAACTTAGATCAATGACCAATTGTTATATTGAGTCTGTTTGCCTTTCTGACTATCCTTAATTACTTTATCATATCTATTCC
>JAQUZK010000030.1 GCA_028691335.1 Candidatus Izemoplasmatales bacterium | reverse complement strand
TCATCAATGATTATCAAATCAAATTCATTATAAAACTTAATCAACTGTTGCGGTGTTGTAACAATTAAAGGTGAAAACTCTTTGATTGTTTGGCCACTATGTAAAGATGAGACTATTGTTATAGGAAAGTATTCTTCTAACCTTAATTGAACCTGTTTAATAATCTCAACACGAGGAATGACAAAGGCTACACTCTCATTTCTATTTAAAGCTTCCAATATCACCTTTAAACACATCTCAGTTTTTCCAGCTCCACAAACAGCTTGTAAAAAAGCGTTTTTTCTCTGTTTATAGCAATTTACCAAAAACAATGAACCTTCCATTTGTAAATCGCTTAAGCAAAAGTTTAAAGCTAATTTATGTTGAGTTTTATTTAAATGCCTTTCTCTTCTTAACAAATACTTTTCACTACTCATCTCTTGATATTGTATACATTCTAAACAATAAAAAATTTGATTATAGTCTTCCTTTATCATTGTACTTCCGCATCTTAAACACTTACTTTTTGTTACTGCAACTATTGAGTTATTAATCTTAGTTTTGACTATTGTTTCATACATTTATCAACCTCATTAAAAATATTACAAGGATTGAAGCAAAACTCTTTTTTTAAAAAATAATCCTCAAAAAGAGGATTATTTCACAACAATATTTACTAGTTTATTAGGAACTACAATTATCTTAACAATTGTCTTTCCTTCAATGTGATTATGTATTTTTTCACTTTGTAAAGCTATAGCTTCTAAAGTTTCTTTTGGTAGATTATTATCAACATTGATTTTATCTCTTAGTTTTCCATTAACCGATATAACTAACTCTATCTCATCTTTAACAAGTTTTGACTCATCATACTCAGGATACAACTCGTATACTAACAAAGTTTCATGACCTAACATTTGCCACAATTCTTCAGTTATATGTGGAGCTATTGGATTAAGTAATTGTAATAACACTTCGTAATCTGCTCTAGAAACTTTTTCAAATTTATTATACTCATTAACTAAGCTCATCATTTTAGCAATTGCTGTATTAAATTTTAAGTTTTCTAAATCTTCACTAACACCTTTTATAGTCTCGTTAATGACTCTTTCTAATTCTTTTGTATAAACAGCTTCTTCAGTAACGTTTGGGAACATTCTCCAAATCTTATCCAAGAATCTTCTAGCACCTTTAACACCTAAATCATTCCAAGGAGTACTCATTTCGTAATCGCTAATGAATAGAACGAATGTTCTTAAAGTATCTGCGCCATACTCATCAATAATCTCCATAGGATTTACTACATTCCCTCTTGATTTAGACATTTTTTCATTATCAGCTCCAAGAATTATACCTTGTGCAGTACGTTTCTTATATGGTTCTTTATGTACTGTAACTCCGATATCATACAGAAATTGATTCCAGAAACGGGAATAGATAAGATGTCTAGTGACATGCTCCATACCACCATTATACCAATCAACTTTACCCCAGTATTCCATTTTTTCTTTACTAGCTAATTCTTGATCATTATGAGGGTCCATATATCTCAAAAAATACCAAGAACTTCCAGCCCATTGAGGCATAGTATCAGTTTCTCTTTTTGCCTTACCGCCACATTTAGGACATGTACAGTTTACATAATCATCGATATTAGCCAAAGGTGATTCTCCAGTATCAGTCGGAATAAACTTCTCTACCATTGGTAAAGTAACAGGTAGATCTTCATATGGAACTGGAACTATACCACATTTGTCACAATAAATAATCGGAATTGGCTCTCCCCAATATCTTTGACGGTTAAAAGCCCAATCTTTCATTCTGTATTGTTTAGCTTCTTCGCCTATTTTATTATCTTCTAAAAATTTGATTATTTTCTTTTTAGCTTCTCCTACATTTAAACCATCAATTAAAGAACTATTTACTAAAATACCTTCTTCGGTATCTGTATAAGCTTCTTTTGAGATATCTCCGCCTTTAATCACTTCAACAATATTCAAATTATATTTCTGTGCAAACTCATAATCTCTAGTATCATGTGCTGGTACTGCCATAATCGCTCCAGTACCATAGGTAATCATGACATAATCAGAAATAAAAATTGGAATCTCTTGATTGTTAACTGGGTTTATCGCTTTAATTCCTTTTATTTCAACACCTGTTTTATCTTTTGCTAGCTCTATTCTTTCAAATTCTGTTTTAAGTTTTGCTTGTTCTTGATAAGAGATAATCTCATCAATATTTTCAATTTTGTCTTTAAATTCTTCAATATAAGGATGTTCTGGCGCAATAACCATAAAAGTAGCTCCGTAAATCGTATCTGGCCTAGTAGTAAAAACTTTTAAATATTTATCACTATTTGAAATTTTAAAGTTAATATGGGCACCACTAGATCTTCCAATCCATTTTTCTTGTTCCATCCTAATTCTTGGATTAGATTCTAATTCACCCAACCCCTCAAGTAGTTTCTCTGCATAATCAGTAATCTTTAAAAACCATACATCTTTTTCCAATTGTATAACATCATTATCACAACGATCACATTTTCCGCCTTGAGATTCTTCGTTTGATAAGACTACCTTACAACTTGGGCAGAAATTAACATAAGCTTTATCTTTATAAACTAAACCATGCTCATAAAGTTTAAGAAAAATCCATTGAGTCCAACGGTAGTATTTAGGGTCTGTTGTATCTACTACTCTTGAAAAATCAAAAGAAAAACCGGCAGCTTTTAATTGGCTGACAAAAGTCTTAATATTCTCATCAGTAATTATTCTCGGATGAATTTGATTTTTTATCGCATAATTTTCAGTCGGCAATCCAAAAGCATCAAATCCAATTGGAAATAAAACATTTTTATTTTCCATTCTTCTTTTACGTGAAATTACATCCAAAGAAAGATAGGCTCTTATATGACCTATATGCATTCCTGCTCCACTAGGATATGGAAACTCAACTAATGAATAATACTTCTCTTTTTCTGAAAAATCATTCGCATAAAAGTATTTATTAGAATACCATACATCTTGCCATTTTTTTTCAATCTTTTTTTCATCAAAACTCGGTACAAACTCACTCATAATAATCCTCACTTCCTAAAAAAAAGTCCTCTACTATAATGTAAAGGACGAATATTCGTGGTACCACCTTATTTCCCAGTTAAAATAACTGGCTCAATATTTGATAACGCAGATAACCTGCGGATTCCGCTCACTAGTTGCACGAAATCTACTCCTTAAGACTAATTCACTAGAATAAATCAATATTAGTTCACACCAACCACTAACTCTCTTTAAATTATTATAATAGCTACTTGTTCTCAAATCATCATATTTATGTCATGTATTATAACATAGATAGTAATTTAAAACAATTACAATCTATTCCTCTTCACCATTTTTAGTCTCTTCTTCTTCATCTTCTTCTACTACATCATTTTCAAAGTCATTCTCTTGAGTCGGTTGTTGGTAATATTGAGCATGACCAATAATTCTAAAATGTAGTTCTCTTTGCAAAACAAATACACTTCTATAAGCAACCATCATCAATATGAAGAAAATCAACATATCAAAGTTTAACAAGTTGTAAATTGCAAATAAGAACGCCATCGGTGTTGACGCAAAGGTCAGCATTTTAAAAATCTTTTTATAAGAAATAAATTTTTTAAATCTTATAAAAGGGATTGTTGAAATTAATATTATAAACAACAACACTAAAGCGTTATATATGACTTTTATGAAAACATCCACAACAATTAAACTTGTAGTTAAAACAGAAATTCCTTCTTCCAAATTGCTAAATTCGTAGGAATTAAACATGTTCATACTACTCACTTTTTGAGTTCCAACATAAAAATTCATACCTTGTCCTTGCAAGACAATTGCTAAAGCTTGTCTATCTTGAACGTCTAAATAATCATCTTCTTCAGATAAGATATAAATTGGAAATCCATAAACATTATAATAATTGTTCATGTCATAGTTATCACCAGTACATACTATCGTCCCTTCGGAAATAGAACAACCAGAGTTTGCTTCAGTAATTACATCTGGTTTACTAGATAAATAGAAAACTAAAACAGATATTGACATTAACAATACCAACAAAAGTATATATAAAAATACAAATCCACCTTTTTTATTATGATAGTTAACTATCTTCTGTGGGTATACTATACTATTACTAAAAACTTCAAACATAATAAAATCACCTATAAACAATTATAACATCTTTTATCACCACATCAAGAAAAATACACAATTTTACTTATAGCTTAGTTTAAAGTAAAAAATACAATGTTATAAAAGATATGTTTCTGTGGTATAATTTTTTTAGGTGAGATTATGATTTTTTTTACAGATGAAAAGCATTATAACACTTTAAATAACTTTTATCGCCATCGTTTTAACACGAAGGTTTTTAAAATTGCCTTAAACGGAGGCTTTACTTGTCCAAATCGTGATGGTAAGATATCCACTGCTGGCTGTATCTTCTGTTCAGACTCTGGTAGCGGAGAATTTGGTGGAGATAAACATTTTTCTTTAAAAGAACAATTTACAACCATAAAAGCAATGATGGAAAAAAAATGGAAAGTTGGTAAGTATATAGTTTATTTTCAATCATTTTCTAACACCTATGGTCCAATTAAAAAGCTTAGAAGACTCTATAATGAGGCTCTTACTTTAGATGAAAATATTATTGGTTTAAACATTGGCACTAGAGCTGACTGTTTTTCTGAAGAAATCTACGACCTTTTAGAAGAAATCAATAAAAAAACTTATTTAACAATTGAACTAGGTTTACAATCTGTGCATGATAAAACATTGGTTCAAATCAATCGTGGTCATAATCTAGAAATTTTTATAAACACAGTTTCAGAATTAAGAAAAAGGGATATTAACGTTGTTGTCCATATAATAAATGGTCTTCCTGGAGAAACTGAAGAAATGATGCTTGAGACAGCCGATTTTTTAAACACTCTAGATATCCAAGGAGTGAAGATCCACATGTTATATATCACTCATAGCACTCCGCTTTCTAGAATCTATATTAAAAAGCCATTTAAATTGTTAACTCTAAAAGAGTATGTCTCTATTACAGTAAAACAACTATGCTTACTAAATGATAATATTATTATTCATAGAGTAACTGGAGATCCAGATAGAAACGATTTAATAGCTCCCGAATGGACTCTAAAGAAATTTATCGTAGCTAATGAAATCGATAAGCTTATGAGAAAAAACAAATTATATCAAGGAATGAATTATCGAGGGGAATCACATGAATAAAAAAGCGCATCTTTCTGGTCTAATGTTTTCAATAATTTTTGGTTTTTCTTTTATGATGTCGAAAACTGCTTTAGAATACATTAGCCCTATAGGTTTAATAGCTTATAGGTTCTTACTCGCCTTTATAACTTTTGAAGTTCTGAGGCTTACAAAAGTTATAAAGATTCGTATAAACCTAAAGGAATCAGTATCAATCCTTCTTGTTGCTTTTTTTCAACCCATCTTATATTTCTTATTTGAAACCTATGGATTAAAAGAAACCACAAGTGCTGAAGCCGGACTAATGATAGCGCTAATTCCAATTTTTGTTACAATTCTTTCTACTATTATACTTAAAGAAAAACCTCTAGTTACTCAGCTCCTTTTTATTTTATTAAGTGTAGCTGGAGTTGTTTTTATTCAACTATATAACACCAATATTAGTTTCGATTTTAATTCTATAGGTTTTAGACTTTTACTGATGGCAGTTATATCTGCTGCACTATTTAACATCGCATCAAGAAACGCAGCTAAAAACCATAAACCTCATGAAATAACATATATTATGATGCTTATGGGAGCTGTTTGTTTTAATGTAATCTATATTTACCAATTAATCAATAATAAAGAATTACCAAGTTATTTTTCAAATCTTATGAATGTTGAAGTTATCCTACCTATCGTATACCTAGGAATAGTCGCTTCAATACTTGGCTTCTTTTTAGTAAATTTTTCTCTTTCCAAACTACCAGCGCATATTTCCAGCATTTACTCGAATATATCCACCATGGTAGCTGTAATTGCTGGAGCTATTTTTCTTAATGAAAAAGTAGAGTTCTATCATATCATTGGCGGCTTGATGATTGTTGTGGGTGTATATGGGGCGGCTAGAATAAACTATTTAAGAAACAGGAGAGTCAAAAAACTATGATTAAAATAACTGATTTATCCCACGAAATAATCGAATTAAACAACCCTATAAATTGTGCTGTTGATATGACAGCTGGATTAGGTAATGATACAATTTTTTTATCAAAAATTTCCAAAAAAGTATATGCCTTCGATATTCAAAAGATGGCTCTAGAAAAAACTAATGAACTACTTAAATTAAATAAAATAAACAATGTGACTTTAATTAATGATGACCATCAATTTATCCAAAATTATATTGATGAACTAATAGATTTGGCGATTTATAATCTTGGTTACTTACCAAACTCTTCAAAAGAAATAAGAACTGAAACAACATCTACTTTAAAGTCATTAATCATCTTACTTGAAAAACTTACTATCAACGGACAAATAGTTATAGTTCTTTACCCTCATAATAAAGAGGAAGTAATTGAAGTTGAAAATTATTGCATGAGTCTTAATAATGATTTTGATGTACTTAAATATCAAATAATCAATAAAACAAACGCTCCATTTATCATCAAAATAAAAAAAATGAGATCTTCTTTATAGATCTCATAAGAACAAAATATTAAATTGCTTGATTCTCAGGCAATTTTTTGTTTTTATAATAAAGCAACAAATCAATCGTAACCATACAGGCATTTAAAGCATAGAGACCTATTACAAAATCTGGGTCATTGATTATTTTATGAATTATACCAAAAATATAACCACTAATTATTACATATAAAAATAATACACTTTTGCCTTTGGTTGATTTACTTTTTACACTTTTATAGATTGATGTTGGCCAAGCAAAACCAAAACAAACTAACATCAATATTTCAAATAAGTCCATTTATGCCTCCAAAATGTTTTTTAAAACTATTATACCACCAAATCATTTTATTTTACTTTAAAAATATAAGTTGTTATTAAAAAACTTATCTTACATAAACTTAAAAAAATTGTATTTGTAATTATCACAAAAAAAATGCTAGAAATCTAGCATCAATTCTATTTATTTTTCTTGTTGATCAAAGAAAGTATGAAATTGTTCTAATTTCATTATCTTCACATAGATGTTAAAAGGGAATAAATTTATTTTTTGGTTAAACACTAAAACCTTGCTATCTCTAGTTCTTCTAACTTCATCAAGATTATTATATGTTTCAACGATATAACTGTTTTCTTCCTTTTCAACGTGAACTTCTTTATAAACCTCTTCAATTATTTTAAGTAAATTTCTTTTTTCTTCATGAGGTAATTGTTTTATAACTACATTATTATAAGCTTCTAATTTCGAGTCTTCTAAAAACTTATACATTAAATTAACTAATTTTCTTAACTCAATCTCTAACTTTGAGTTTATTCTATAGACTTTCTTATATTCCTTTTGGATATCTTTAATTATAAAGAATGAAGCAACAGCTATAATCAATAACAATACCGAAAAGAAAATTGCTATATCGATAAAAATATTAAGGATTGATAAAATCATCAGCATATATCATCACTCTCCTTTAGGAAGGTAAGTACTCAAAATATCAACCATATCTAATCTTTCCCAAGGCACTTGGACGTCATCTCTTCCAAAATGACCATAAGCAGCTACTTGTTTATAGATTGGTCTTCTTAAATCTAGTTTATCAATGATTGCTTTTGGTCTTAAATCAAAATGCCTGTTAATAATATCAAGAATTTCATTTTCTGATATCTTGTTAGTTCCAAAACAATCGATACCTACACTAAG
This sequence comes from Candidatus Izemoplasmatales bacterium, assembly GCA_028691335.1. Classification (GTDB taxonomy): domain Bacteria; phylum Bacillota_I; class Bacilli_A; order Izemoplasmatales; family Hujiaoplasmataceae; genus UBA2289. Next base: position 2,562 of record JAQUZK010000030.1, on the reverse strand, counting down.
TGGTTTTGATTCTCCAATTGCATAAGCCACTTGAATTTCAGCTTCATCAGCTAACCCACTAGCTACAATGTTTTTCGCTATATATCTCATCATATAAGCAGCTGATCTATCTACTTTAGAAGGATCTTTTCCAGAAAAAGCCCCTCCACCATGATGCGCTCTTCCACCATAAGTATCTACAATTATTTTTCTGCCTGTCAAGCCTGAATCTCCAGAAGGACCTCCAACCACAAACCTTCCAGTAGGATTAATGTGTATTTCAGTTTCTTCACTAATATACTCAGCAGGTATAGTTGGCTTAATAACATATTCAATTAAATCTTTTCTAATTTTTTCTTGAGTAACTTCTGGTGCGTGTTGGGTTGAGATTAATATATGGGTAAAATAATCGCATTTTCCTAAATCATTAAAGGTAGCTGTAACTTGTGTTTTACCATCTGGTCTTAAATATGGCAACAATTCACTTTTCCTTACTTCAGCTAACTTCAAAGCCAATTTAGAAGCATAATAATGCGTTATTGGCATATATGTAGGAGTTTCACTTACTGCATAACCAAACATCATACCTTGGTCTCCAGCACCTTGTTCTTTATCATTACCTTCATTAACACCTACAGCTATATCCAAAGACTGTTCGTTTATGCAAACCAAAACTGCAAGATTATCCGAATCAAAACCATATTTCCCTCGATTATATCCGATTTCATCGACCGTCTTACGAATGATTTTTTGCATATCGACATAAGTTTTAGTGGTAATTTCTCCAGCTACTAATACCAAACCTGTTGAAACAACAGTTTCAACAGCTACCCTAGCTTCTTTATCTTCTGATAATATCGCATCTAAAATCGCATCAGATATTTGGTCACATATCTTGTCTGGGTGCCCCTCAGTAACCGACTCAGATGTAAAATATTTATACATAATAACTCTCCTATTCCTTAAACAAGATGATAATAAATTGATTCAAAATCATCAGCGTATTTTATAAATCTATCAATGATTTGTGGATCAAAATATGGTGTAAACTCTAAACGAATTAAATCAATAGCTCTTTGATGTTTTAATTCGCGCTTATAATTTCTTGACTGTCTTAAAATCTCATATATGTGACTTATGAGAATTACTTGAGACTCACGATTATTTTGTATTCCGTTCATCTCTTTTATAAAATCTTGATTAACAGTTTTTTCAAAATGCGCTCTCACTATATCTTCAGCCTTTTTATCTAACTGAAGTCTTTTAATGATTACTGAACCAATTATTGTTTTTTCTCTAATTTTCTTATAATCAATTTCTTCTAAATGATCCTTTGTTTCAAAATCATCTGTATTTAATATTTCTCGTTTTTCAATGTGTATCATTGAATAATCATATATTTCTTGGCATAACTTAGAAGAATACCCTAAAAAACTTCCTAGTTTCGCAGACATTTCCGCGACTCTTTTACAAGCTTTTTTGTTATCTTCTTCAACTTTATCTTCGCTTCTTTGTTTATATACTGTTATAACATCAAAAACATCTGAAACCACTGACTTAAAGTCTTTTTCAACTTCTTGGCGCTTAACTAACTCGCTTTTTCTTTTATTATTGATATCTTCAGAAATTTTTACTGTCGAATATAACCCAACCATAAAAATCGCTAACACTAATGTTCTTAAAAGTAAATCGATTATTACAGCTCCATTATTAGATGACATGTAAGCCCATAATTCTGTAAAATTACCTGCATATTGATATAGAGGATATAAAATTACTACATGAATTATTGTCATAACAATAATTGTTACTTTAAATATAACGTTTAATAATTTAGGGTCTTGATAAAGCGCAATAACTACTAATGAAAAATAAATTAAAGAATACCCAGCTTGCGTTATGGAAAAGAATCCTCCTTCCATAGTATCGCCTAAAGTAAGTCTTAATTTAATATACACAGTAACAGCCATCATTAAAATATAAATACCACTGATATATTCAGCCATTTGTTGTTTTTGTAATGTCCTTGGTTTTTCCATATTTAATCTTTTTACAGACTTACCAGCGAAAAACATTATCAAAAATATTACAAACGTTACTATTAAGTTTACATTTCGTTCCAACCCAGTTGAGCCAATCAAAGTAAACAATAAAAAAACTATATTTGTAACAAAAATTATATTTCTGATTACTCTGTTTTTACGGTAAAGGACACTAGTTTCATCTAAAATATCGACTCCAGCTTCAAAACTAAACCTTTTTATAAAAAAATTTTGAATCTTCCGCCAGAATCTAGGCGAATGACTTTTACCTGAAACTTCTAGATGTTTAGCATTTACAGCTACTTTGTTCTCATCAAACTTATTTTTGAAAGAAGTAATTCTAAAAAAATCTACTACTTTTTCAACGAAACCTTTTTTATGCTTTTTTTTCTTGGATGTCTCATTGAAATAATCATCGATACTTTTTGAATTTGTATTATTTAAACTACGGTTTTTCTTTGAATCTTCATTCTTACGAAAAAATTCATCTAAAGTCTTTTCTCGATTATCCAACTTAGACATCACCTCCTAAAGCAAAATA